>CAYPFV010000113.1:0-10854 GCA_964410015.1 uncultured Bacteroidales bacterium | reverse complement strand
TGGCTCGGTTCATCTGTTTATAATTTGATTAATTCGGTCAGATGGAGCTCGCTAATAGTCTGGCTGCATGTTTTACATGCCGCGCATTATAATCATGTGCGTGTGTGACAAAAACTTTGTCATGGCTCGGTTCATCAGTTTATAATTTCCAGTTTTATGATTATGAGGTGCTTATGTGTTTAACGAGTACCTGGTAATGTCAGCGCTACGCGCTTTGCCATTAGGCCAATAATCATCCTCGTGTGTGTTTTAAGGCAATCATGGTTGTTTCATCATAACAAAAATGTTTTTTAAAGGTATGTTGGCACACACATGTTACTGATTTTGTAATTATTGTGTTTTTGTGTAATAACACATGGAGGTTTCATCATTGCTTCCTTATTGTCCGGTAATTATCCAGGTTTTCTCAGGAGGGGTCGAAAAAAAGTCTGACTAATAAACCGTTCCTGTTAAACAATAAACATTTTTTTTGTAATCAGGTAGTAAAAGTAAATGCAATTTTCTGCACTCAACATTTCCTCATCAACATTTTTTATAAACATTTTTTATCAACATTTGGCACAAAAAGAACGATAATTTATGTCTTTTTCACATTTTTTTATAATTTTGGAAAAGAAACCAAAGTTTTCAAAAAAGCATACACTCAATTCTGTTTTTTTACTTCTCACGCTATGAACATAAAACTGATTTGCCTGGCAACAGGATTGGCATTTCTGGTGCTCTCAGGCTGCAAAAAACCTGGTGATGATCCACTTGATCCGGATGTGGAAGTTGATTTTCTTGATCTTTCTCTTACCACCATCTATTTTGAATCGGGTAAGGATGCCAGTTTGGTGGTGGTAGATACCGATCTTGACTGGGATGCCGATTGCCCGGCCAACTGGATAGAACTTTCTGCTTATCAGGGCAGCGAATCTGCAGGTTTTATCATTGGAGCACAACCCAATGATCGTTTTGCCCGTGAAACCATGCTCACCATTGCTGGCGGAGACCATTCAAAAGAGATCCTCATCAAACAAGCGGGTGTTGAGAAAATTGAATTGGCCATTGCCGGGGTCGATTTCCGTTTCCTGCCCGTGAAAGCAGACACATCCTTTTATCTCGACGGGGCAACATATCTGGCATCGAGAGAAGTTTATCTCAATAGTTTTTTTATTTCGGAAACGGAGATTACCATTGCCCAGTGGCTGGCGATAACGGGCAGTTTGCCAGAAGGAAATCTGTCCTACCAAAACCATATGCCTGTGGTGGTGAACTGGAATGATATCACCACTACTTTCATTCCCCAAATCAATGAAAAGACAGATTATCAGATGCGCCTGCCTACAGAAAACGAATGGGAGGTAGCGGCCCGGGGTGGACTTCAAAGCAACAATACCAGCTATGCCGGAAGTATTTTTATTGATGAGGTGGCGTGGCATTATCAAAATGCGGAAGGGAGAAAGCATGCCGTAGCACAAAAATTGCCCAACGAACTGGGATTGTACGACATGAGCGGTAATGTGAGCGAATGGTGCTCTGACTGGTATGCCGAATGGACAGAAAACAATACGCCTCCCTCTCCTTCAACCAACCCAACCGGGCCACAAACAGGATCGGAGAAGGTGATAAGAGGTGGCGATTTTATGGCCGACCGCTTCGATTATGACCAAAACAGTTGCAGGGTTTATTCACGAAATTCTCTGCCACCCGATATCAGCACACAAGACTTTCTTTACAACGGGTATCCTTATTTCACCGGATTCCGCCTGGTAATTCCTAAAAATCAATGATCATGAAAAAGATACAAATCATTACCGGTCTGCTGTTACTGCTGTTTAGCAGCTACCTCTCTGCCCAGACTGTTGTGAAAATGGAAATGCCCACCCAGGCAGATCAGCCCCTTGAGGTGGTGGCACTGTTCAACGAAGAGATTCCCGAAGGTATACCCGTTGTTCTGGGTTTGATGGGATACGACGTTTCCGGCGGAATGACGCCCTATTCCTACCAATGGACACTCAATGAGGAGGTGATATCTACCAGCGATATTGCCGTATTTACTCCCCATACCGGCGACAACCTGATGCTTACCATTACCGATCATAACATTTGTAACTCATCTGCAACCTTTGACCTGAAGATTGCGGAGGTTCCCGGCACAAATGATGAAACCCCTGAAGATATCCGCATTTATCCAACCCTGGTGCAGAATGAAATTTTTATCGGATTTCCCAACACCACCAATGCACCCTCACACGTAAGAATATTTGATGTGAATGGAAAACTGGTTTTTGAAACACATCTGCAGAGTAGTTCCGGAATTTTCCCGGGATTAGAAACGGGAATCTATTTCGTTTCTGTGAGGGTAAACGATAAGCACAAAGTTGAGAAAATAACTGCTTTTTAAAAACTGAAGCTATGCGCCCCATAAAATACTACAGAAGAAGAGTAAAAAGTAATGTGTTGGTTATGATGTTGCTTATGTTTATTTTGCCGGCAGTGGTTTTTGCGCAGGAGACAGAAAACCTTGCTGCCCGGCAACTTGCAGCAGATTTTATAACTTACCGGAAACAGAACCTGCAAAATAACCAGGAGAAAGTATCTGCCTCTGACCTTCAACAAACATACCGGTCGTCAACCGAAGTTTCGAAACCATTATTCGTGTTTCAGAATCAAAATGAAGGTTTTGTAATGGTTTCACAACAAAACAACGGGTTCAACATTATCGGTTATTCTGATGAGGGCATTTTTGATGCAGATAATATCCCACCTCAATTGAGCGCCTTATCAGGTTTTATGAAGATTCACTGAACCTGAAGGATGTGGATATGAACAACAAAGGGAAAGCAAATCCTGTGGTAGAACCCTTGTTGAATGAATACGGGATCATGCTCAATCAATTTGATCATCCAGAGGCAAGCAATTGCCCCACCGGTTGTGTTGCCACTGCTGTAACACAACTCATGCTTTATCATGCTGCCCGGCAAGGTAAGCCCATTACTGGTTATGGTTCTCATTGTTATACGGATGAGACTTTGGGTGAGATATGTGCAGATTTTGAAGGAAATGAATATACATCTGATGAGTTGCTCTCTTTCCATGTGGGGATATCTATGGAGATGCAGTATTGTGGCAGCCCTTACGGTAGTATTCCCAACAGGGATTTTGCGACAGGTTTGGAAAACCACTTTTCTTATTATACCAGAAAGGCCATAAAAGATGATTTTTACATCACCAATGAACTGGAAAACCAACGTCCGTTATATGTAGCTATCTTTGGTGATCCGGTGGGGCATGCCGTTGTGGTTGATGGATACAACGATCAGGGGTTTTATCATGTAAATTTTGGATGGGGTGGATTTTTCAATGGTTACTTCCTGCTCAATTCAAACCGGAGAATCTCTCCCGGTGACCCTATGCGATTCAGCACCAATATCTCAGGCGTAAGTGTTGTGGTACCTGAGATTATTCCAGTAAATGAGCAGGATTCGATTGCTCTCGTCGCAGTACATCATGCACTGGGTGGTTATCAATCCACCGGATGGGATATTTCGCAGCCGGTAATGAAATATCCGGGTATTGTTCTGATGAACGACAGGGTGATTGAATTGCATCTTACCTCCTCCAGTCAAAATGCCACTGCCCAGAGTATAGCCCCGGAAATTGGTAATCTCACGGCATTGCGAAAACTATCCCTGTCCGGTACCCTCAACGGTAACATACCGGCCTCTCTCAGTCAACTCACAGAACTGCGGGAATTACATATTCACAACACATATATTTTTGATCCGGATACAGAAACTGCTTACACAGGAAACATCAACGGAGAGCTACCTGCAAATATTGGTGACCTGGCTCATCTGGAATGGATTGCCATTTCCAATGCTCTGGGGGGTACACTTCCCGCTTCCATTGGCAACCTGCAAAACCTGAAGTTACTCCGAATCTATCAGGATACCACGTACTTCGGTCAGGGAAAACTGCATGGTGAAATTCCTGTCGGGATTGGCAATTTACCCAAATTACAGCAATTGCACATCAGCCATCAACAATTGACCGGGTCAATCCCAGCCAGTCTTACTGACATGACCCAACTGACCGATATGAATCTTGCCGGAAACGAGTTGAGCGGCACCATACCCGTTTTCAACCTGCCCAACCTCCAATACCTTGATCTCAGTGGTAATTCTTTTTCCGCAATAGCCGAAGGTACCGCCAATTGCCCTGTTTTGAAAGATATCCAATGGCAAAACAACCAGATTGAAGGCAACCTTCCCGCTTATTTCTATCATTTCCCGGAACTATTATCCCTTGATCTTTCCCATAATAAAATAGAATCTCTAAACGATGAACCGGGGAATCTGAACAAATTAGAAAGTCTTGATCTGGGAAATAATGCCCTGACAGCCCTGCCCGATGGCATAGCACTTTTATCCAACCTGAAAAATCTATCGGCAGCTCATAACCAGATTGGGCAGATACCATCCAGTCTGGGGCAATCACATAGCCTGGTTACGCTTGATCTTTCTCATAATGAGATGACTGAAATTCATGAAGAAATCGGTAACTGCCCTGACTTGTGGGAGATCAAACTGAATGACAACAAGATTACCCGCATTCCTGAATCATTTGGTAATCTTCGTGAACCATTGATCCTGGAACTGCACAACAACGAAATACAGGGTGCGATTCCGGAACCGCTTATTACTGCCAGCGAAGAGAACAACAAGTACATTACTTTACATGGCAATAGGTTTGTTTACAGCAACATACCAGATTCAGACAACATCGGATTTGATACCAGGAATCAAAAGGATGTACCTATAACCCAAAAGGTTTTTAAGGTGCAAACAGGAGATACTGTCTCTATCGACATCCGTTCGGTCTCCAACCTTGCCCACCCGGGTAATGTTTACTACTGGTTACCCTTTCCACATCTTACTGAAGCCATGCATGACGATGAAAGGTTTGATGGTGTGGATAACAGCCCCATACTTCAACTGATCATCAATGAAAACAACATCAACAATCAATATTACTGTAAGGTGTTTAATCCTGAAGCCCCTGATTTTCATTTTAACTACATGGGGTCTGAGGTGGAAGGGGTTTGCCTGGAATACCTCAATACTGAAACCATCAGTTTTCAGCTGGCAACCGATGAAGAGATTCTTGCTGACCAGTATGAAGATACCTTTGTAACCTCACAGGCATCCCTTGCTGAAAACACCATCAGCGATGGTAATGTAACCCTTGTACCACCTCTGAACGTGAAGCGCGGAGAGGTCTTCTGGGAAGCCTCCGCAGACGGAGATTCATGGATAAGGGTTGCTGAAGACATGTCTGACGACGAATTGAAAGGCAATGTGAAAAGTATATCTTCCAGAGAACTTGTACTTGCTCCCGTATCCAGTGCCTGGTATCGCTGTGTCATTTCCGAAGCAGGGTGTGCCCCGCTCTACAGCCAGGCACTGAAGGTAGATGTGCCGGGTACTGTGCTCTTTGATGAGATCATCAACGTTACCGAAGAACCTATGGTTGTTGATGTCGACAGCATAGAGGTGATCGTGCCGCAGCGCTTTCACGATGAAGAATTCCGGCTTACCATCACCAAACTGGACAATCCACCTGCTGCCCCCGATAGTGTAATCTCTTTTTCCAGTTACGATGTGAAGGTTAGCGTTGACGGTACCTTCCCTATACCACTGATGATCAGGTTTAAGAACCTGGACAAAGCAAGGGTGAACGAAATGGATTTGGATAAATACAAAGCGGTTTATTTTGATGAAGCAGCGCGTGCCTGGAAACATTTTGAGCATTCGCATATCAGTATGAAAGACAGCACCCTTACCTTGCTTACCGATCATCTTACCAAGCTTTCCATCTGGTTTGATCCCGCCGCCAAATGGGGTTATACCGATGTGTATGAGCGAAACAACATAAAGGTTTTTTTTAAGGAAGACGAGGTGCCTTATATGACATTTGGTTACGACAAAGAACAAACATCACAACCCTGGCATATAGACGGATACCCCGAAATGGTGCAGGATGTGACCGAGTTTCTGCCCCAGGTGATGGACAAATACCGCTCATTGAACCTGCAGGTTCCCGATGGCACCTTTTCCGTTTATATAAAAATGATGGATGATGCCGGTGTGGTAGGATTGCAGGGTATGACCTTCGGGTATGTGCTTATAGATGCAAAAATTCTGACACCTGTGGAGTTAATGTCGGTACTGGCACATGAGTACATGCACTATACACAGGACTATTACATCTCTGCCCATGCAGGAAACAGTTTCTGGATGGAAGCCCATGCTTCCCTCAGTGATCGTGTGGTTTGGGACGACGAGGATATTCCGCTGGCTGAATCAGAAGCTACTTTGCTTAAGGGAAGAACAGGGAAAAATCATACATTTCAGTACCTTGCCAACTCATGGGATGCCTCAGACCGGAGTTTACTGACCAATAAACTTACGGCAAGGTTGCAACATCAGTACCTGGCTGGTACATTTTTGCATTATATGCGCAGTTACCGAGCTGAAGAAAAAAAACTCGAACCCACCACCCTCCTGAGAGAAACACCGTGGCTGGGAGGATGGCGCCTTTATCTAAGCAGCTTTGCCGGCAGTCATTTAGATGCCATTCTGGGTGATGAGTACGAAAACTATGTGAAATATATTCATTCCGGTGCAAACGAAAAGTTTACCCTGATCAACGCCCAGGGCAATCCATACGCATACATTCAGGATCCTAAAAACAAAAATACTTATACGCATCCGGTAACATATCTTCTCAAACCTGACGACGAGCCCATTCAAACCGATGAATTCAATCTTTCGGTCCCCTATATGGCCTCTAAAGTGGTGTTGCTCGAAAATTTGAATCCCGATACCATGTTATTGGTGAACTACAAACGCAACCATGAGTTTTCTTATCACGATATGGTGTATTACGTTAGTTGGGATCATGTTAAAAAAGAGATGGATTTTCTTGACATCTCCGATTCTACCGAGTTCAACTTTTTGCTCGATGCCAGAACCCGCGAAAATAAGGAAACGCAATTCCAAAACTACGGATACATCCTGCTTATCAACAAAAGATACATTGGCGTAAGCAGCCTGATCGATGATTTTAATGCATCCTTTGAACTGACAGCCATGCCACTGCTGAATGTGGAAAAAACCGCAATGCTGAATATTTACAATGGCGATAGCCCTATACAGCATACTTTTCAGTCTGTTTCATCGCCCGGTAATACTACAACAGACCATATCTTTATGGGCAACCCGGGTGCTCTTTTTCTAAGCAATGGTACCGGGTTTTCTGCCAGTGAATACAAGTGGGGAACAACCAAAAAGGTAACCAACGGACAAACCTACCAGGTAAGCAATTCCTACACACTTGTTTTGGATGAAGGACGGATTACCGGCATACCTACCATCAAGGACAGTACGGTGTATGTGCAAAAATTTGAGCATGACATCATTACCGGCAAACTGAAAATAACCGAACATGAAACAAAATATCGTTTTATGCATACATTTGTAGAGTATGTTGAAGTTGAAACCGGGTCTTATGAAGAAAGACTCGTGTATGATGCCTATCTTTCCAGGGTAGAGGAGAAAATTAAAACCTACTTGTTGCAGGATATTTTTTCCTACATGCAACCAATCGATCAACCCACTGGTTATGAGGACGTTTACGGCAGCAATCTCATTCTTTTCGAAACATCCAATACCATTCAAACCCAACAGGTGGTAGATGAAATTGATGCCTGGTACAAAACATCCTATTTTGACCAGGTAGGAAACATAACCGGAACAAATGAGTTGAATTATGATCATACCAACTTTTCGCCTACCGGACTGAAGTTGTTGTTTATATTGAAGATAGCGGTAGAGTAGGGGGCAGGTCGTTGAAAAAGGTTAACCAGGTTTAGGCGAGATGAAGAGGTTAAATATGAATTTTAACTTTTCCATCACAAAAATTCAGTAATTATACGCAAATAATGAATGTTATTTTTATATAATTTCGTTTTTGTTAATGAAATTTGTCAGTAAATAAAGGGAGATATGATGGAAAATACCCAATAAAAAAATCAGAATACCTTGATAGTCAGTGAATATTTTCTTCCCGCATCCCGGGACTGGAAATGCTTTAACTGATGAATAAGTTAAAATATTCAATACCATTTTTATATATTTTGTTGAAAAAACATTTGAAACATGACAACACGATTAATTTTTTTCTAATAAATGTTCAATAGTCGCCAAAATAAACAAAAACGATAGAATTGAATACCCGTAAATTAAAATGGTCGATCAGATATCAGAAAACGATGCATCACAATAAATTTCAAACATATGAACAAAAAATACTTTGCTGTAAGCTTTTTTGCCTTCCTTATTTCACACCAGTTAGTTTCCCAAAATACCATTTCAGATATTGATGGAAATCAATATAACACCGTTACGATAGGCGAACAAGAGTGGATGGCGGAAAACCTTCGGGTGACCCGTTACCGGAACGGAGATGAGATACTTTTTGATCAGGGGCACAACGTATGGCAGCAATCGGTTGAAGGTATATGGACTTATTATGATGAAGATGAAAACAACGATCAGGTTTACGGCAAACTTTACAATTGGTATGCAGTCAGTGATAACCGGGGGCTTTGTCCTGTCGGTTGGAGAATACCTACCGATGCCGACTGGCAGGAACTGGTCGCCTTTATTGATCCCAAGGCCAATGGAAACAACAACAAACTGGGCACCCGCCTGAGATCAAAAAGGCAGGTCAGCTCTCCACTTGGCGATCCGTGGGATACAGAAGAACATCCCCGTTGGGACAGTCATGGCAAAAGATACGGCACGGATGATCATGGTTTTAATGCCATCCCGGGCGGCTCCACATCGATGGGCAATGCTTACGTGCATCTGGGGAAGCATTCCTACTTCTGGAGCCTTGATGAACCCAATGAAAATACGGCATGGGCAAGAGTGATACGTTTCTCGCACCGGGGGATGAGCCGTACCGCCTATTTCAAGCAATTAGGGTTTTCGGTAAGATGCATCAAAGGAAATGACCTGGAGCCTGAGGTCAACCTTCCCGGGGTTAGAATTGTAGAAGTGGAGGACGTAAATAACACGGAAGCAACCGTAAAAAGCAGTATAACCGATAACGGTGGTTCAGCAGTTACCGCACGCGGACTGGTATGGAGCACATCCAACGAACCCACCCTTGAAAATAACTCCGGTTTCACAGAAGACGGAACTGGCTGGAGCATGTTTACCAGCAATGCCACAGGTCTTTCTTCTGAAACCACCTATTTTTTCAGAGCGTATGCAACAAACAGTAAAGGCACCAGTTACAGTGAAGAGGAGGAAATTGAAATGGTCAATTGGGATGAACCCCATTTTGAAATTACAATCAATATTTCACCTGAAAACGCAGGATCGGTAACGGGGGCAGGATATTACACAGAAGGTTCAACTGTAGATCTCACCGCCACCCCTAATGAAGGCTATCAATTCGTAAACTGGACAACCGGTGATGAAATCCTCAGCACGGAAAGCACCTTTTCCTATACGATGCCTGCAGAAGATGTAACCATCACAGCTCATTTTGAACCTGTGCTTTCATCTTCTAACAACATAATTGTCTTGGATACCTCCGGAAATGCAGGAGACATCATAACCATTACTGTTGAGATGGAAAACAGTGACGCGATCACCGCTTTCCAGATGGATTTTGAACTACCCGAGGGATTTCAATACGTGGAAGAATCGTTTACCCTCACTGAAAGAATGGCAGGACATGAGCAATCAGAAAGTGTGGTGGCAAATAATACGTTGAGAATCCTTGCCTGGTCCAACAACAACGCTATCATCGAAGGAAACGAAGGAACACTATTCACATTTGATATTGGGACACCCCACCAGGAAGGTTCTTGGGAACTAACTGCATCAAACGTAAACCTCACCAATACCCAACTGGAAAATGTATTCAACGAATCGATACCAGGTACCATCACCCTGGCGGCATCCAATACCGGCGATCATACAATACAAATTAATGATGCAACCGGAAACCCTGGTTCTGACATACTTATTGAGGTGGAGATGAACAACCTGACCGATATTACTGCCTTCCAGATGGACATTGAACTACCCGAAGGATTTGAGTATGTGGATGGGTCTTACACCCTGAGCGATCGGTCACAGGGACACGCTTCATCGCACAATCTATTAGAGAACAATGTTTTAAGACTGGTGGGTTACTCCCTGGAAAACGAAGTCTTCCTGGGCGACACAGGTGTATTGCTCACTTTTATGCTCACTGCACCCGATACAGAAGGGGAATACCCACTTACCGCCACCAATGTAAACCTTACCAATACCGGATTTGAAAATGTGTTTGATGGGGTATCGGATGGGATGATTAGTGTTGTTGTGGGAGAGAACCAATAAGTCGATGAAATACAGCTAAGCGAAATTGGAAATTTCGCTTGGAACAGAATTGAATTTGTAATTCAATATAACCGAATATAAAAACGCTCTTTTTTTTTGCTATAAGATAATTGCAAATTATCTGATGTTTCTAGCGGCATTACAAATGCCGCTCAGCTACCAGGCAGGCAAAGCAAAGTTTTAGATCGGCGTTACAAATGCCGCTCAGCTGCTTTCAGATGCAGGCTAAGCTTAGGCTAAGCGAAATTTGCAATTTCGCTTGGAACATAATTGAATTTGTAATTCAATATAACCGAATATAAAAACGCTTTTTTTTTGCTATAAGATAATTGCAAATTATCTGGTGTTTCGAGCGGCATTACAAATGCCGCTCAGCTACCAGGCAGGCAAAGCAAAGTTTTAGATC
>CAYPFV010000112.1:0-10973 GCA_964410015.1 uncultured Bacteroidales bacterium | reverse complement strand
CCGCGGATATGCTGCAGGAAAAATATGGAATTTCAGCAGAGATTATCGATGCCAGGAGTCTTGTTCCTTTTAATTATGAAAAAGTTATTCAATCCATTTCCAAGACTGGTCGTATTGTGCTTACCAGCGATGCTACCTCCAGAGGTTCTTTTCTGAAAGAGATGGCACAAACCATTAGTGAACTGGCCTTTGATGATCTTGATGCTCCCCCGGTGGTAGTGGGTTCCAGAAACTGGATCACTCCTGCTTTTGAAATGGAAAAATATTTCTTCCCACAACCCGGATGGATCATCGATGCTATCCATGAAAAAATCCTTCCTTTGAAAGGACATACAACCTGGCAGGATTTCTCTGAAGAATCTCAGCTTGATAGAAACAAAAAAGGCATTTAAATTTATATTCAGGATCAGGGTATCATCAAATGTTCGGTACCCTGATTTTTTATCTCCAATAGTTATGATACATTATCTCGATTTTTTTCATGAAGAAAAAGATACGAATGCTGTTTTCCAGGGTAGTAAGAATCTTTTGAATGTAAATGGACACATACACACACCTTACTCCTTTAGTGCTTTTGACAGCGTTGAGCAGGCATTTACCATGGCTTTAAATGAAGATGTAAAAGTTTTGGGAATCAATGACTTTAACACCTTCGACGGTTACCCCGAATTTGTTGAGATGTCGCTTAAATACCATATTTTTCCATTGCTCAATGTAGAATTTATGGGTTTGCTGGAACAAGAGCAGAAGAAAGGAATTCGCATCAATGATCCATTAAATCCGGGAAGAATTTATTTAAGTGGAAAAGGTTGTGATTTTCAACCATCGCTCAGTGCAGAAAACACTCGTAAATGGAATCAGATCAGAGAGGAAAGCATGATACAGGTCAAAAAAATGGTAGAAAAGACCTCAGCGTTGTTGCAACAAATTGACACTGCACTGATTTTGGGTTTTGAAGAAGTGCTCAAAAATTATACCCGGGGAATATTAAGAGAACGCCATATTGCAAAAGCTGTAAGGTTAAAAATTTTTGATCGTTTTAAGGATCCTGTGACCAGAAAACAGAAATTGGAAAATCTTTTTGGTGGTAAACCACTTCTTTCATCACTTGATGATAATGTATCTCTGGATAACGAGATCAGGTCTAATCTGTTGAAAAGCGGAGGCGCAGCTTACGTAAAAGAAAACCCTAAAGCTTTTTTGCCTCTAAGCGATTTGATTGATCTGGTTCTAGATGCCGGAGGTATTCCCTGCTATCCGGTATTACTTGATGACAAAAATGGGAATTATACCGAATTTGAGAAAGACCCATTACAATTGCTTCAAAATCTTGAGTCACTCGGTATTTTTTGTCTGGAATTAATTCCCGTTCGCAACGATTTCTTTGCCTTGAAAGATTTTGTGAGTTTTTTTGTGGAAAAAGGTTTTATCATTACATTCGGCACAGAGCATAACACACCTGCACTTGATCCGCTGAAAGTAAGCACAAGAGGCAAAAAAGAGCTGGATACTTTTCTCAAAAGAGTTAATTTTGAAGGGGCATGTCTGATCGCCTATCATCAATATTTAAGATCAAAAGGTGAGCAGGGAATAACATCTAAAGATATGCTTGATGCATATAGAAAAGACCTTGTTGAAAAAGGAAGCACAATTATTCATGCCTTTTTAAGATCAAAACAGATTTTTTAACTGGATTTATTTTCGATTCCGGAGGTATCTTTTTGAACGAAACCTCAAAAGCATTTTAAAATCATGGATATGCAAAAAGAACAATCCACAGAGAGATCATTGAAACATCTTGTACAAATATCGAGATATTATGGCGCTGATAAAGAAGCAGTTATTGCCGGAGGCGGCAATACCTCCTTTAAAAACGATGAGTTTATCTGGGTAAAAGCCAGTGGGATTGGTTTAGATACTATAGATGAAAGCGGGTTTGTGAAACTTTACCGGGAAAAGTTGCAAAAAATTGCCACCGCTCAATTTAGTGACAATTCAGATGAGCGCGAGTTGCAGGTCAAAAATGCACTTTTTGAAGCTTGCTTCGACCCGGCCACTGCCAAAAGACCTTCCGTAGAAACAAGTCTGCACGATATTTTAAATTATCCCTTTGTGGTGCATCTGCATCCTACACTAGTAAATGCTTTGATGTGTGGAAAAGATTCTCAAAAGATCACGCGGGATTTGTTTGGCGATGAAGCACTTTACATCCCTTATACCGACACCGGATATGTTCTTTTCAAGAAGGTAGAAAAAGAGGTAAAATCTTACCGGTCAAAATTTGGCAATGATCCGCAGTTACTCTTTCTGGAAAATCACGGTGTTTTTTTAAGTGCCTCCTCCACTGAACAGATCAAGGTTTTATACAAGCAAATGATAGAAAAGATAAAATCTTTAATAGAAGAAGATTATTCATGGAAAGCACTTCCGGTAAAGTTGGAGATCACAAAAATATTGCCTGCATTGCGCATGTTTCTTTCCAAAGACGGCTTGAAAACTTTAACCATACGCAACAATACATTGATTGAACATTTTAGTAAAAGTAACAAGATGTTTGAGCAGATCAGCCGTCCGTTTTCTCCCGATATTATTGTTTATTGCAAATCCAATTATTTGTATATAGAAGAAACAGGCAAACCAGATAAAATTGTATCAGTACTCAGGCAAAAAGTAAATGTTTTCGAGAAGGAATATGGTTATTTGCCCAAAGTAATCCTGATAAAAGGACTGGGATTGATAACAGCAGAAGACAATGCCAGGTCTGCCCTTACCGCCATAGATGTTTTTGAAGACCTGATGAAGATCAGCTACCTGAGTAAGTGGTTTGGAGGGCCGAGATATATGACCAATGAGCAGATACAATTTATAGAGAACTGGGAGTTGGAGAACTACCGGAGGAAAGTGTCAAAAGGAGATGCTTCCCCGGGAAAAGTTGCCGGAAAAACGGCTGTTGTAACAGGGGGCGCTATGGGTTTTGGTGCAGGTATAGCAGAAGATCTTTTCAGACAGGGAGCAAATATCGTGATTGCCGACATTAATCCCATTGAAGCGGAAAATATGTTAGATAAACTAAAAAAATATGATCAGAAAAACCAGGTTATTTTTCAAAAAACGGATGTCTCTGATGAAGGTTCGGTGATCGAACTCATAAGAAAGACTATCGAAACCTTTGGCGGGATCGATCTTTTTGTTAGCAATGCCGGGATTCTTCGGGCTGGTAGTCTGGATACCATGGATGCTGAAACATTTGATTGGGTTACAAAGGTGAATTATAATGCCTATTTTTTATGTGTCAAGTATGCCGCCGAAGTCATGAAATTGCAAAACCAGAGTATGAAGAGCCATTTTACCGATATTATTCAGATCAATTCCAAGTCGGGATTGAAAGGGAGCAATAAAAATTTTGCTTATGCCGGAAGCAAATTTGGTGGTGTTGGCCTCACACAATCATTTGCCCTCGAATTGATGCCCTACCGGATTAAAGTTAATTCAGTTTGTCCTGGTAATTTCTTTGATGGCCCTTTGTGGTCTGATCCGAAAAAGGGACTTTTTGTTCAGTATCTGCAGGCAGGAAAAGTACCTGGAGCAAAAACGGTGAAAGAGGTAAAAAAGCATTATGAAAATCAGGTTCCTGCCGGACGAGGATGCATGATAGAAGATGTGATGAAAGCCATTTATTATGCCATTGACCAAAAATATGAAACAGGTCAGGCGATTCCTGTTACCGGTGGGCAGGTCATGATGCACTGATTCCATCAGGATTTAGCAAAGATCAGTTTTCTGTATAATGCATTGGATATTGAAAAGAAATACAGATTCACTGAGCAAAAGGCGGGAATTCACTTTTTTGAATTACCGGGATATTTAAACGGTTGTATAATAATAAGAGAATAATAATGCCCATTGAAAAGAAAAATGGATTAAAGAATAAGAAATTTATAAAAAAGAAAATGAAAACCAAAGCAGTCAGAATTTATGGCAAAGATGATCTTCGCCTTGAAGAGTTTGATTTACCTGAGTTGAAAGATGATGAAATTCTCGCACGTGTTGTCTCCGACAGCATTTGTATGTCGTCTTATAAAGCAACAAAGCAGGGAGCAGATCATAAAAGAGTTCCCGACGACATTCATGTCAATCCAACCATGATCGGACATGAGTTTTCAGGCACTTTGGAAAAGGTAGGTAAGAAATGGGCAGAAAAATTTAAACCTGGCGATAAGTTCTCAATTCAGCCTGCCCTTAATTACAAGGGTAGTCTGGATGCTCCCGGTTATTCTTATCGGTATATTGGAGGCGATGCTACCTATGTAATTATTCCCAATGAGGTTATGGAGATGGATTGCTTACTGCCCTATGAAGGCGACAGTTTTTTTCTGGCTTCTCTTTCCGAACCAATGTCTTGTGTTATAGGTGCTATGCATGCTTCTTATCATACCCGGTATGGCAGCTATGTTCATGAAATGGGTATTAAAGAGGGGGGAAACATGGCTATTCTGGCAGGGGCAGGTCCTATGGGGCTTGCTGCTATTGATTATGCTATTCATTGCGATAGAAGGCCAGGTTTACTGGTGGTTACTGATATTGATCAGCCACGACTCGACAGGGCATCCAGAATTCATAGTGCCGAAGAGGCACTGAAAAATAACATCAACCTTAAATATATCAACACTAAAGAACTTACCGATCCGGTGCAGTATCTCAGGAATATGACAAATGGGAAAGGATTTGATGATGTATTGGTATTTGCCCCTGTAAAACCTGTTGTTGAAATGGCAGATCAGATGCTGGGATTTGACGGATGCCTGAACTTTTTTGCCGGCCCGGCAGATACTCAGTTTAAAGCTGAATTGAATTTTTATAACGTACATTATGCTTTTACCCATATTACAGGCACAAGTGGTGGAAATACCAATGATATGCGCGAAGCACTTGAAATGATGGCTTCCGGCAGAATAAACCCTGCTGCCATGGTAACGCATATTGGAGGATTGGATGCAGTTATTGATACAACCAAACGTTTACCCCAAATACCGGGTGGAAAAAAACTGATTTATACTCATATTTCTCTACCACTTACTGCCATTGATGATTTTGAGAAGCATGGAAAAAAGGACCCTTTCTTTCGGGAATTGCATAATATAGTGAAAAAGAATGATTTTATCTGGTCGGATGAAGCAGAAAAATTTTTACTTGCTAATGCACCTCCCATCTGATCTTTTCCGGAAAAGACTAATTGTTATGGCATATTTGCTACACAGATAAAGGAAAAACCTTAAAAAATATCAACGCAATGACTACCAGACAGAGGTTGATCTTTTTAAGATAATATGGATGTTATGTATTTGTGATGTTTATATTCAAATAAATGAATGTATTCGATGCAGTAATAAGCAAGTAAAATAAGATGATACAAAAAAAGGAATTAGCAAAGCAGGCGTTTTATAATGGTTACAATTGTGCTCAAACAGTGCTTAAATCATTTAAAAATGAATTTGATTTTGACGATGTTATGGCTATGGGCATGTCGGCAGGTTTTGGAGGAGGTATGGGGAAAATGCAAAAAACATGTGGAGCCGTAACAGGTGCTTTTATGGTATTAGGGTTATACTGTGCTCAAAAATATAGCGATAATATTATGATAAAGCAAGAAACAGGGACGATGTCGGCAGCCTTCCATCAAAAATTTTTAGAATTAAACAACACCTCCAACTGTATTGAATTGTTGAAAACATCTTTGAATACCCGTGAGGGAAAAAAATATTATGATCAACAGAACCTCAGGCAGAAGGTTTGTCAGAAATGTATATATGATGCTATTGATATTGTTGAAGGAATCATCAAAAAGGATAAAAAAGATTTGTGATTTTCTTTTTCCTGCTTATTATTAAATGCATTGGACAAGTCTATCTGATCAATTAAAGTTTATTTTATAAAGTTCAAATCTTTTATTCGGGGGATTTTGTCCGCCTGGTCATGCCTTGGTTTTAACATCTACAAATTATCAAAAACTACCAGGAAGCTATCCGGGAAATTATCTTTCCTGATCTGATCACGGAAATTTTCAGCAGGTGTCCTGCTGTCGAACCTGCCGATAATAAGTTTGTATAGTTTCCTCCCGTCTACAATAGCCACATTAATAAAAACCGGTTGCTGATACTGTTTGTTGTATGCTTTAACCAGGTTTGAGAGGTTGTCGGTATTGGAATAGCTGGCAACCTGCACACCAAACCCTGATAGATTAACCTCAGACAAATCAGTAGAATAAAGGCCCGACTTGAGATTTACAATCTCCACATCACTATTTATAACCGTAGGTTTTGTGTTTTCTTCTTCGCTGAGTTTATCTGGAATTGTTTCTTCTTCAGTTTGATTATCAACAGTTTCTTGGTTTTCCTTTTTATTCTCATTTGTTTGGGAAGAATCATTGGCAATATTTTGATCAGTTGCAGTCTCTTTTTCTTCCTTTTTTAAATCTTTCTGATTGGCCGATGCAAATAATTCTTTGAAATTTATTTCTGTAGAGGTTTTGGGTTTGGTTGTATTTGGAGTTTTGTAGATTTCAGAATCATTTACTTTGGGTTTTGTATCCTCAGTATTGTTTTGATTTTCATGATGATCTGTAACCATCACAACAGAATCTTTTGAAGTATCTAAGAACAGGATATCTTTTTCCGCCTCTTCGTTTCGGCCGAGCAACTGATTGGCAGCAGCTCTTGCCTGATATGCCTGTTTGTTATCAGGATCGAGTTCAATTGCTTTTGTAAGGTCTTCAACAGCTACATAATTATTTTGTGCTTTTGAGCGTGCCAGTCCGCTGTAATAAAAGGCATCGGGATTTTCTGGCATATTTTCTTTTGCCAGTTCCAGGTCTTTGATGGCATCTTTATATTGCTGCATATAATATAGGTTGATTCCCCTGTAGAGATGTGCCTCCCAGAAATCGGGTTTAAGGCGGAGAGCGATTTCAAAATCCTGCAAGGATCTTTCGTATTCTTTCATTTCCAGGTTTGCTTTACCTCTTTGGTAAAAAGCAGCATAATCAGGGTTCATTCTGATAGCAATGCTAAAATCGTCAATTGCTTCTGAGAAATTTCCCTGGTAATATCTGGCCAATCCTCTGAAATAATGTGCCTGATCAGAAAAATAAGGGTCAAGTTCAATAGAAATGGTCAGATTTTTAATGGCCTGCTCATATTGGGCAAGTTCAATTTCTGTTAATCCTTTGTAGAGGAATGCTTGTGCAAACAGTGGATTTTTGTCAATGGCTTTTTGAAAAGATTCAAGAGCATTTTCAAACTCATTGTTGATGCCAAATTTCACGCCTTCATTAAAATGGAATCTGGATTCATCGATCTCTTCCACTGAGGGAGGTTGCGATATTGCGTGAAAGGAAAAGAAACAGAGAGCAAATAAAGCAACATAAGTAAATGGTAATCGCATAAATACAATCTTAAATGAAAATGAAAACGAATTTTTTTTGCAAAAGTAGGCAATAAAAGGGAGTGTCTTTTATTTTTTACTTTTTAATTTATTAATTTCTTGCTGGAGTTTTTCATTTTCTTTTTTCAGTTTTTCTGCCTGCGATTTACTCAAAGTTATATTATTGGCAATTTTAAAAATTTTAAAAACATTTCCTTTATTGTCTCTGATGGGTGTATATGTTTCTGCCATCCAGTAAATTTTACCCTGGATGTTTATTCTTGCTTCCTGGGATTTGGTAGCCCCATTTCTGATCTGTTTCCAGAAATCCTGATAGTTTTTTTTCTGTTGTTCAGTTAGTTCCATATTGTCGGCATGTTTTGTTCCCAAAACCTGATCTTTTGAAAGTTTGAGCAGTTGCAGGTAAGAATCGGAAATATTGATAATCTTACCTTCAAGGTCATATTCAATTACATAACTGGAAGCATCCAACGCATTCAGTATACCTTCCATTTCACTGGTTTTGCGTGCCATTTCTTCTTGAGTTGCGCTTAGTTCTTCCATGTTTTGGCGCATTTCTTCCTCCTGAGCTTTCATTTCCTCACCTTGCTGCTGCGATTTTTCGAGTAGTGAAGCCGTTTGAAGGTTTATTTTTACAGTAGAAATGGTCGAAGCTACGCTTTCAGCGATCTTTTCCATAAATTCTATCTGGTATTTTTCAAATTCATTGAAAGAAGCAATCTCCATGACGCCAAATATCTGATCATTGAGTTTGAGAGGTACAATGATAAGAGCACCGGGGTTTTCGCCACCCAAACCTGACGTAATTCTTATATAAGATTGGGGTATCTGGGTCATATAGGTGGTTTTTCCTTCCAGATAGCATGTGCCTACCAATCCTTCTCCGGGTAAAATAGTTTTTTCCAGGTATTTTTTTCTGTCAAAAGCATAGCAAGCTTTTAGGCTGAGCACATTCTGATCGTTTTGTTCTTCGAGGATAAAAATACCTCCCTGGTTGGCATTCAGATATTTTACCATATTCTTAATAACCTGAAAGGATAATTCTTCCATGTTATCATTATTGTTTCTGAGAATATCTGCAAATTTGGCATATCCTTCTGTTGCCCAGTTTCTGATTTTGTTTTCTTCAATTCTTTTCAGTTCATCAGTACGTGCTTTTTGCAGGTTTTCCTGCATTTCTTTCAGGGATTTCCCAAGTGAATCTTTATCGCTGAGCAGATTTAGTTGCGTATCAAGCTCACCATTACCAATTTTTCCGGCAAATTCTTCTTTTTCAGAAAGACCATTTAAAGAAGTATTAAATGCCTCTGCCATATCCTGAAACTCATCACCTGATTCTATATGAAGCTGCATGGATTTATCAATTTCTCCTTTAGCCAGTTTTTCGGTAAGGTGAGTGATTTTATTTAAATTGCCAGAGATCTTGTTTGCCAGGGTCCAAACTACCCAGAAAATGACCAGAAATCCTAATAAACCCAGGCCCAGAGAGATAAAAAGTTGTGCTCTTGACTCACTTCTTATTTCGCTCAAAGGCACAGCTATTCCGAGCATCCATGGAGTGTCTGTATCTCCAACAATTACGGGGGCGAAAGTGTAATAAAAATCATCGTTGGTTGAAAGATTTGTAAAATGAAATGCTTCACCTTGTTCGATATTTTTGAATATACTGTTCACTTGTTCATCACTCCAGAAGTAATCCGAAACAGATTTTTCCAAATATTCGGTATAAGGATGAGCGGAAAAAAGACCACCGTGTGATATAAGAAAAGCGTACGATCCTTCGAAAGGTTTTATGGTGGTCATCAATTCCTGCAAACTTTTAAGAGTTATATCTGCACCAACCAGTCCAATATATTGATTATCAACATACATAGGAACAGTGAAAGTTGTCATAAGGGTAGTACCAGTAGCCCCAACTTCGAGCTGGTCGGGGTAGGGTTCCCAAATCATCTCTTTGCCACTTTCTTTTGCTGCGCTGTAAAGTTCGGGGTCACCATCCAGACTCCTTTCCAGTTCATCATATTGTATGGTTCCATTTTCGCGGAAATGATAGTTGAGAAATCTTCCATAAGGCAGTTCCCAATCAGGTAAGATATAGTTGTATTCCCAACTGTCCCATAAAGCGTAGAGACGTGGTGTATTTTCAAACACTTTTCTATGCATATCAACAATTATGGGTTTCCATTCCAAACTGTCGAATTTCTTGTGAATATCGAACGAGTTGGCTAAGGTTCTTACCACCGCCAAATCCTGGTTGAAAATACCTGAAACCTGTTCTGCATAATTTTCTGCAACACTGTTGGCAATTTCATGGGCATCGCGTAAGGAGTTTTGATAGCTTCTGTTCGTGATAAAACCTATGGCAATAAGAAAAACCAAACCGGTAGTAACGAGGATGTAAAGTTGGAGTTTTTCCTTAATTTTCAATTTTAAGTTTTTCACAGTTCTTTTTTGTTTGGTTGATGAATGTGATGAAAAATTGTATGTTTCAAAATTAATACTTTTGTTAACAGGATTATATGCAAGCTACTTTAATTCAAAAGGAGCATTTTTTAGCACTTTGTCTATTAATATATTTAAATGTTGATTAAATAGTACTTTAATTTCTGTAAAACTCAATAAATAAATCAAACAGAAATTCTTTTAAGGAAATTGTTTTCATAAAAAAAAAGAAACACTCAAAATATTTGATTGTATTTTGAGTGTTTCTTTTTTTTTTCAGATTGAACCTAAAGTATTTTAGGTCTTCTTAAAACAATTATTCGTCTTTATATGATGCGGTTTAATGCAAAATATTTGATTACTTCCTGAGGTTGTAAAAAACAAAAGTATCAGATTTTCGGTTTACTGAGGTCATTGAAAGAAAAATTCAGCAATGAAAAGTTTTTCACAATGAATTTCTTTTTGAAATGATTATCTAATTAATCCGGGCAGAGGTGGGAGTTTTTGAAGACAGGTGTTGATCTGGATTTTCATCGAATTGGTAAAATGGATCTTCATCTAAATGAAGAAATTCGCTGATATTAGGTTGGAGATGCATAAAGTTACTTTCGTTTTGATCAAAAATGACCATATGATAAAAGAAAGCAGTTTCCTTGTTGGTTTCTTCTTCATACATCTCTACGATAAATTCATAATACAGATCGTTGCTCATTTTTTCAAATTGCTCTGCATTTGAGGTTTGGAAGAAAATCCTTTTGGGGGCATTGCCTTTTGCCCGCACTACCACAATATAATCTTGTTTCATTTTCAGATCGAGAATGAAATTTCCCCATCGGTTGGTTTTGGTAGTACCGATAAGATCAAGATCAGAATAGACTTCAACAGTTGCATTACGAATATATTCCTGGTCAGCTTTAACCCACCCTGATATTTCAAAATACTTATTATCAGCAAAAACAACCTGGGCCAGAAAACTCATTGCAAAGAGGAGGATCAGAGATTTTACATTTGGTGAATTGATTAGCATTTTTTCTGGGGTTTTCATCTGTTTATAATTTGATTAATTCGGTCAGATGGAGCTCGCTAACAGT
>CAYPFV010000111.1:0-11092 GCA_964410015.1 uncultured Bacteroidales bacterium | reverse complement strand
TTTGTCATGGCTCGGTTCATCTGTTTATAATTTTTAAAATATTGATTATTTGAATGTTACAACTTTAATGAGAACCCGATAATGTCAGCGCTACGCGCCTTTGTCATTACCCCAATAATCATCCTCGTGTGTGTTTTAAGCTTAATCATGGATGTTTCATAACTACTTATTGGTGTTACTATTTATAAAAACGTGTTACTGCAAAGGTAAAAAAATTATCCCATACCTGTTTTCAAAAGGTCGGCATGTTTAATTCCTTTGATGGCTTTCAGTTTGTTGGCCAGGTTTTGTATTCTGTTGGCTTTGCCTTTCAGGGCTATTATTTCCATACGATTGTGATCATCTATGTGTAAATGTTGCCCAGCCAATAAAAGGCAGTGGTATTCGTGCTGCAGGGCGTTGATCTGCTTATGAAGTTCTTTTTTATGATGATCATATACAATTACAACTGTGCCAAGTACAATCTGATCATCCTGCCATTTCTTTTCAATTGTATTTTTTTGGATAAGTGATCTTATGGCTTGCGATCGGCTTGGGAATCTGTTGTTTAAAACGATTTTGTCCAGTTCCTCCAGCAATTCGGTTTCCAATGATACGCCAAATCTTTTGATAGTCATATTTAGTGATTTAAAATACTTCAGGGGATTACCAGGTCTACATCTCTGTCGCGGAATCCCATAAGAAAAAGAATAGCATCCAGACCAATGGTAGAAATGGAATGCTGGGCATTTTTTTTGACCAGCGGCTTGGCATGAAAGGCAATACCTAAACCTGCGATGTTGATCATTGGAAGATCGTTTGATCCATCTCCAACAGCCACAGCCTGCTGCAGATGTATGTCTTCCTTAAAAGCAATTTTTCGCAGAAGGTCTGCTTTTTTTTGCCCATCAACGATCTCACCCAATGTGCGCCCGGTTAATTTGCCATTTTCAATTTCTAAATGATTGGCAAACATATAATCAATATTGAGTTTGTTTTGCAGATATTTTCCGAAATAAGTAAAACCACCCGATAAAATGGCGGTTTTAAAACCATATTGTTTCAATACTTTGAAAAGTCTTTCAGCCCCTTCAGTAATGGGCAGATTTTCTGCAATATCTTTCATCACATTTTCATCTAATCCTTTCAGTAAGGAAACCCTTTTAACGAGACTTTCGGTAAAGTTCAATTCACCTTTCATAGCAGATTCAGTGATCTTGCTTACTTCTTCTCCTTTTCCGGCCCTGTATGCCAGTTCGTCTATCACCTCGGTTTGTATGAGTGTTGAATCCATGTCAAAACAAACCAATCTGCGGGTGCGACGATAAATATTATCTTTTTGAAAAGCAATGTCAACTTCTTGTTTTCGAGAAACTTCCAACAACTGGCTTTTCATTTTATCATCATCGTCTACAGTTCCTCTCACAGAAAATTCTACACAAGCACGTGTTTTCGGAGAGTTGTGATTGAGTCTTACCCGCCCCGACAAGCGTGATATTTTATCTATGTTGAGATGATGGGTGTAAATGATATTGGATACCTCAGCAATTTGTGCAGCGGAAATTTTCCTTCCCAAAAGGGTAATGTTGTATCTTCCTTTTCCCTGGTGATCAACCCAATCATTATAATCTTTTTCCGTGATGGGTCGAAATTCTATTTTGATACCCAACTCATACCCTTTGTACAGAAGGTCTTTTAATATGGGTGATGATTCGGCCTGCGGGGGAACCTCAAATAGGATTCCCAAATCTAAATTGTTGTGAATAACCGCTTGTCCGATATCGAGAATATTTACGTTATAGTTTGCCAGGATTTTGCTCAGCGAAGATGTTAACCCTGGTTTATCGGTGCCCTGTATGTTCAAAAGTATGATCTCCCGGGATTTGTCTGATTTTTTGTCTGTTTGAAGTTTTAATTTCTTTTGTGGCATATTATTACTTTTCTTGCGGTTTTTCTTTGGTTCGGGCAAATTTACAACAAAGTATTTATAAAAAGAGAAAGTCTACCTTAATTTAAAGAATATGTTTTTTCTTACTTAATTGATTTTTGTTTTGCAACCTTCATTGCTCAATTTTTCCGTGTTTTGACGGTTTTTGTGTCCAATGATTTGACATTAAGGATATTACGTCCAGTTAGGCATTCTTTTGTAGTATAATTATAAAGTTGTTTTATATTACAATGATTATATCCAACTAAATGCTGTGTGCAATTTTTTCAAATATAGTAGGTATGTTTATGTAATCTTCATGAGTATCGAATTTTTTCACCATGCCGGGTTTATCAGTCCTTTTCCTTTTATAAGATTGTAAAAAGATAAAATGATGTAGGACAAAAAAAAATTAAACCCTGAAATGATGGTAGCAAAAACAAAAAGTGAACCCAAAGTTCCCAATACTTTATTTATAGAAGTAGCATAGTTCTCCAGTTTCACATATTGCCACCAGAATCCAAAATGACTGCTTAATCCCGTAGCTTCCAGTCCTAAAATGATCAGATTCAGAATCAGGAAAAAAATGACCAGCGATATCAACCCACCCTTTGCTCCTTTAATATCCAGAGGACTGAGTTGCATATGTGATGCCACACAAACAGAGAGATACAGAAATATCCAGAACTTGTAATCAGAAAAATTTTCTGCACGAAATAAGCTCAAGAGAGTTGTTTGAGTTGCCATCCATAAAGAATCTAATAAACCCGTGTACTCTCCTCTTACTACTTTTATCAGGCTCTCGCTTTGAGATTCTATGTTCGCAAATACTTCCTGAACATTGGGAACAAGATAATACAAAGCTGCATAAAGAACCAATGATCCAAAAATAATCGGACCCAAACCAATAAAAAAATTTCCAATTCTCTGGTAAGTGCTGTCGGGGTTGTAAGCATGATTTACATATCCGAGTGTGCCATCTTTTGTGTTGGGGCTATAAAGTTGCATTTTTATGATTTTATGCCCGAATAATATACAAAAGATAGCATGCCCCAATTCATGAACAGGTGTTCCGATCCAACCTGTAACAACAATATCCATTTTGTATCCGATAGATTTTACGTAGGTAATGCGTGTGAAGCGGGCAAAAATGTAAAGTAGCAAACCAAATATAAATAATAAACCCAGCAACCATATCAGTTGGTTAAATGTTGTAATAACTACCAGTTTAAGGAAATCTAAAAAATTGTTGATGTTATCCATTTGCGTAAATCTCAGATTCAGAAGTACTTTGTATTGCTATATATGATCCTCTGTTTTGCGAGTTGCTCAATTGTTATTTTTAGTAAAACATTTAACAAAAATAAATAATTTGATTTATAAACAAATTTTTTATTTTGATTTTAGTTTTATTCGATTAACTGATTAATCTTATGGTAAATAAATTGTGTATGTAAAGATTATTTTTGTACTTTTGCACCCTTAAATTTTTAAAGATTATCATGATAAAAATTACATTACCAGATAAAAGTGTAAAGGAGTTTCCAGAAGGTGTTACGGGTCTTGAAATTGCCAAAAGCATTAGTGAAGGATTGGCGCGCAACGTTTTGTCTGTAACAGTGGATGGCAATGTTTTGGACCTCAATCGTCCTATCAGGCATGATGCACAGGTAAAATTAAACACCTGGGAAGACCCTGAAGGGAAAGCAACCATGTGGCACTCATCTGCACACTTAATGGCTGAAGCGATTGAAGCACTTTATCCGGGTACAAAGTTTGGAATCGGACCTGACGTTGAAAACGGGTTTTATTATGATATTGATTTGGGCGATCAAACCATTTCGAGCAATGATTTTGAGAAAATAGAAAAGAAAATGCTCGAACTGGCAAGACAAAAGCAGGAGTTTAAAAGAAAGGAAGTCCCCAAAAAAGAGGCACTCGAATATTATTCTCAAAAAGGTGATGAATATAAAGTTGATTTGCTTGAAGACCTGGAGGATGGTACCATAAGCTTCTACGAATCAGGAAATTTTACAGATCTCTGCAAGGGGCCTCATCTGCTGGATACAAGCCCGATCAAAGCCGTAAAACTTCTCAGTATTGCCGGTGCTTACTGGCGGGGTGATGAATCGCGCAAACAGTTAACACGTCTGTATGGCATTACATTTCCTAAGCAAAAGCAGTTGAAAGAGTATCTTGAAATGCTTGAAGAGGCGAAAAAGCGAGATCACCGCAAAATAGGTAAAGAGATGGAACTGTTCGCTTTTTCTCCAAGTGTAGGTCAGGGCTTGCCCCTTTGGCTGCCCAAAGGTGCACAACTGCGCGAAAATCTGGAGAAATTTCTTAAAAACGTGCAAAGAAAAGCCGGATATCTTCCAGTAATAAGCCCTCATATTGGAAATAAAAATTTGTACCAAACCAGCGGGCATTATGAAAAATACGGAAAGGATTCTTTTCAACCCATCCAAACACCTGCAAAGGATGAGGAGTTTCTATTGAAACCTATGAACTGTCCGCATCATTGCGAAATCTACAAAACAAAACCCTATTCCTACAAAGATCTTCCTGTTCGATTTGCTGAATTTGGAACTGTTTACCGGTATGAGCAAAGTGGAGAACTTCATGGATTGACAAGGGTAAGAGGTTTTACACAAGATGATGCCCATATTTTCTGCCGCCCCGATCAGGTTAAAGAGGAATTTGTAAAGGTAATGGATATTATTCTTTATATTTTCAAAGCACTCGATTTTAAAGATTATGGAGTGCAGGTATCTCTGCGCGATCCTGATAATCCTGCAAAATATATTGGCACTGATGAAAATTGGGAAAAAGCAGAGCGCGCTATTATTGAAGCAGTAGAAGAAAAAGGAATTAAGGCAGACATTGAAGAAGGAGAAGCTGCTTTTTATGGACCTAAGCTCGATTTTATGGTTCGGGATGCATTGGGGCGCAAATGGCAGTTGGGAACCATTCAGGTTGATTATAATTTACCCGACAGATTTGAACTTGAATACACCGGAAGTGATAACAAAAAGCACCGCCCGGTTATGATTCACAGGGCACCCTTCGGCTCTATGGAACGGTTTGTTGCTGTGCTTATTGAACATTGCGCCGGTAATTTCCCGCTTTGGTTAACACCCGAACAAGCCATTATATTGCCTATCAGTGAGAAGTATGAGCAATATGCGAAAAAAGTTTTAACTTTGCTCAATGATTCCGAAATTCGTACCATCATTGACGAACGTAGTGAAAAAACAGGTAAAAAGATCAGGGATGCCGAAACACGCAAAATACCTTTTATGATTATTGTTGGTGAAAAAGAGGAATCTGAAGGCACTTTATCAGTAAGAAAACATGGGCAGGGTGATTTGGGCTCCTTTTCTTTGACTGAATTTGTGAAACTTGTTCAAAATCAGGTACGGGAAATGACCGAATTCGATTAATGGAATTTAAATCAGAGATGTTGATAAAACCATTTTGGTTTTGCCTGGTCATCCCGGAATATTTAATTGCATAAGTCGGGTTCATCAGTGTAAACAACCCGGTTCTTTCGCTAAAAAGCAAAAGAGTTACTGAATTAGTGATATTTTTATTTATACATTTGCATTCTGTATTAAACTTAAGTTAAAGAAATAAATTTTTTATTCATTAAAATTTTAGGAGGAACGAAGTATAGCTACACCATTTAGACCACGGCAACGAAAGGGATTTGTAAAACCCGAAGATCCACACAAGATCAATGAAAAAATTAAAGCTCCGGTGGTAAGAGTTGTGGGAGAAAACATAGAACCTCAAATCTTGCCCATCAAAGATGCATTAGCAGCAGCCGAGCAAGAAGGATTAGATTTGGTTGAGATTGCTCCAAAAGCAAATCCACCCGTTTGTAAAATACTGGATTATAAAAAATTTCTTTATGATCAGAAGAAAAAACAGAAAGATATTAAAGCCAATGCTGCTAAAGTGGTGCTCAAGGAGATCAGACTCGGACCCAATACCGATGAGCATGATTTTAATTTTAAATTGAAACATGCTCAGAAATTTTTGGAAGAAGGTGCCAAATTGAAAGTCTACGTGTTTTTTAAAGGTCGTAGTATTATCTACAAAGAGCAGGGCGAGGTTGTCCTGCTCAGATTTGCACAGGAGCTCGAGGAGATAGGAAAGGTTGAACAAATGCCCAAACTGGAAGGAAAAAGGATGATTATGCTCTTGGCTCCTAAAAAGAAAAAATAGAATTTGTTTATTTATTCATCATAACCCATAAATTATTTAAAATGCCTAAAATGAAAACCAAATCCGGTGCTAAAAAGCGGTTTTCTCTTACCGCTTCCGGTAAAATAAAGCGTAAGCATGCTTATAAAAGCCACATCCTTACCAAAAAATCAAAAAAGAGAAAAAGAAATCTTACCAAGGTAAGTCTCATTCACAAATCTGATGAAAAGAACGTAAAAGATATGCTTTGCCTCTAATCATCATTCGTTAATTTTTAATTATTTACCCTATGTTTCATCTTTGTTTAGCTTGCAAAGACTCTTCGCTAAAGATAGAGCGCTAAACGAACAAAAAACTTTTAAAAATGCCAAGATCAGTCAATAATGTTGCCTCAAGGCGCAGAAGAAAAAAAATTCTGAAACTTACCAAAGGGTATTTCGGAGCAAGAAAGAATGTTTGGACAGTCGCCAAAAATACATGGGAAAAAGGTCAAACTTATGCATACCGCGACAGAAGAACCAAAAAAAGAAATTTCAGAAAACTTTGGATTATCCGTATCAATGCAGCTACCAGGCAATACGGTATGAGTTATTCAAAATTTATGGGTGAACTATCCAAAAACAATATCCAAATCAACAGAAAAGTACTTGCCGATCTGGCAATGAACCACCATGATGCTTTTAAAGCGATTGTTGAGAAACTTCATAAATAAACGAATCTTTTACAGATTGTGAAAAATAAGAAAGGTGTCTGTTTTGCAGATACCTTTTTTTTGATCAGGAAATCAATGCGCAAACAGTTTTTCATGAACAGCTGTTTGTATTTGCAAAATATTTTTTTGTTTAATCTGCTTTCTAACAGAATCATATCTCATCGATTGGTATCCGGCGATAAATTTCCCAGAATTTACCATTATGTTTCAACAGTGCCACATGACTGACCGTGAATCTATCCTCGAATTTCCGGTCACGGAACTCATTCCAGGCAATATAAAAATCTTTTTCTGACAGATCGCGGGTAGCAATGGTAATGTGAGGATGAAAACGGTTACCTGCCTGTTTTTCTGTTAGGTTGATTGTATTCTTCAGAACAGGTTTCAATTGTTGATGCAATTGTTCCAGAGGTTTCATGTTGATTATCCGGATGAAGATCACACGGGGTTTGAAACATCCGAATCCTGACAAATGCACCTCAAATGATTTTTGCGATCTGCAAAAATCTTCTAACGTTTTAATGATAATAGATTCTTTGTCAGCATATTCCTTAAAGGGCATTTGTAGTGTAATATGGGCAGGAGATTTGAGTGCATGTTTGGCTCCAAACCGTTTGGTCATCTCTAATTTTAGTTCCTTGATACGTCGCTCTAAATCCTCACCAGGAATGACACCTATAAAATATAGTTGTTTCTCCATTGACTTTAATTTGAATTTTGCGATTCAATCAGTTCCCTGTTTCATTTGAATCATTTGAATCATTTGAATCATACGTTTTTGATAGTAATACATTGCAGGTTATACTCTTTTTTTTACATTTCATCGCTTTCGAAAAGAGTACATTATTAAACTGGTCTTTGTAAGAAAACGCCAAATACTGCATTATTCTAATTTTTGAACCGAGCCATAGCAATATGATTGACACACACGCGGATGATCAGATTTCATACACAACCAAAAATCCAAAACCGGAGTTTTGACGAGCTCCATCTGACCGAATGATTCAAATTATGAACAGATGAACCGAGCCATGACAAAGTTTTTGACACACACGCACATGATTATAATGCGCGGCATGTAAAGCATGCAGTCAGACTGCTAGCGAGCTCCATCTGACCTATTTAATAAAATTATAAACAGATGAATCAGCCATTTACGAAAAGTAAACTCCTTAGATTTAAAAACTTCGAAAGCCTTGTATTTGACTTTTTCTTATCAAAGACACAAAAAATAAGTTTTTCTTGCAGGTACCAATTTTGATTACGGTTATGATTATCTTATTGTTTCTATCTGTATAATTCTTTGACGTGAAAATTGGTCTTCAGGTTTCGTTATTTTTATAATACATAGATATTCCGGGTATGTTTTGTCACACTGGCGATTAATTATTAGTGCTTTAAACTTGCAAGGTAGTCTCTTTCTTTTCTCATTTTTTGACAGCCAAATAATACGGAGAAATATAAGAGTAATTCAATTCTTATTGAACAGAGTATTAAAAAGCGCTTGCGCTGTCGCTTTCTTTTTAAAATTTGATTTTTTAAGAGGCTTTTATCTGATATAATGCCTGATATTTAGATGATTGTTCTGTATATCTCACCCGGGAGAAATCCAATTATGTTAATAAATTCTATTATGTTAAATTAATTGTGATTGGCATTGATAAAACGCTGGAGTTTGTTTTATAGTTTTGATAATGAAATATATATGATGAGGAGGGTGTGATACACAACTGTTATTGTGATAATAATTCTTATTATTTCTCAATAAAAATTCTGCGAATGGTGTTTTAAACACGTTTCTGCACATACCTTTGATGATTATTGTCGCAATGCTTTGCGATGCTATGATATTATAAACTAAATATTTACGCTATGAAAAAAAGAATCAAAGTTCTCTTTTTACCTGTGCTGCTTTTCCTCTCCACTTCTCTGTTAATAGCACAAAATCAAAAGGATTATGAACTCAACTGGATCGAATTTGACTGGCATGTAGAAGATCATGGTTATAACCTGAAAACCTCTCACCAAAACATTGTTTTAGATGTATATTTTGGAAATTTGCCTGTTAGTGCGAAGATGTTGATTAGTTTAAGCTCTCCCAAAAGTATTTTGTATGATTATGTATTTGAAGATTTGAGCTATCGTAGTTCTTCAATTAGAGGAAAAACGAAAACTGTGCAGGGTGTAGGGAATTCAGAAAGTCATTTTCTGAATCAGATTGACATTATTGCCGGTGATTATTTGTTAGGCATAGAGAACCTGAGAATTTTTCCTACAAAAAAAGAAGAAAGGAAGAATGATTTTCAGGGCATTCTGGGTTTTGGTATGTTTCACAGAGAAAAAAAAATACTTGTGATCGATAATGTTTTCAACCGTTTGGCTCTGGCAGATGCTTTGCCCGATCATATAGAAGATAATACACGTTTCGTGCCTATGAAGGTTATTAACGGATCCCTGACAATTCCTTTGATATTTGATGATAAGGAGATTATGGCTTTTTTTGATGGCACTTCTCGTCCTGCCATGGTTGTTTATCATAACCCGGTTTTTAAAAAAATGAGTACAGACCAGTCGGCAGCGGATAAACTGGCTTTGGAGGAAGGTAATTTCGATGTTAAATTAATAGAAGGTTTCAAACCTGCCGGCAATGTTTACTTTGCTGATTTACCTCTTAAAAACCATGATATATATCTCGATAAAAAGAAACAACCTGGTAAGGTCAGGGCAAGTCTGTCACATGCTTTTTTTCTTGATTATGTTATGGTCCTTGATTATAAAAACGGAAGATTCGGTGTGATGGAATCCAAATTTTTATCTGATGTTCACAAAAAAAAATAAAGTGAATGAGTCCACTCTGAAAAGTAAATTATCCACAGATTACACAGATTTACACAGATGCTAAATCCTGACAATCAATGTGTTTAAAAAAAGAAAATGAACACAGATTTGCCGAAAACAAGTTTTCGGAGTGGACTCAGTGAATAAATATATACTTTGATTTGCAATGGATATTCTTTTTAATCAAAAACACAAAGAACGGTTTGAAAATAGCAATATAAAGAAGACTGTATCCTGAATTTTGCAGAAACAAGCAAGTAGTTGACTCTTTTCTAATTATTTGGTCTTTATTACATGTTCTGTAAAATCAGTAATTTGATTGATAAAATCTTTTTTAATCTCAGGTTTTTCATTTAGTAGTTCGTGCCTGCCTTCCAAAAGCACTAATTGTATTTTTTTGCAATTTCGGTTTTTCATCAAATTGTAAAGTTTTTGAGGGTCTTTGCCAAAATTACCAACAGGATCATCTTTTCCTGAGATGATTAGGTAATGATTGTTTGTTTCTGGTTTTAATTTTTTTTCTGCCCTGAACAGTTGAAGCGAACCATGAAATAAATGATAATAAAACCCCAAAGACATATCAAAACCACATAAGGGGTCATCTTTGTATTTTGATACTTCATCGGCATTGGATGATAACCAGTCAAAAGGATTTTCTGCTTTGGGTATTTTTTTATTGAAATTGCGATAGAAAAAATGATTGAGTTTTTTGTTTTTATGATCTGCAGAATGGAAAAAACGAAATCCTTTCAATAGAAGCAAACCTGTTTGCAATAAAACCGGATCAGGGTAATTGGTTCCGGAGATGATCACTCCTTTCGCAGGTGAAGTTTGCCTGGCAAGATAATGACGTGTGAGCAGCGAACCCATGCTATGCCCCATTATTATCAGAGGCGTTCCCAAATGTTTCTTACTAATGATCTTATGGATAGACCCTATTGTATTGAGCATATGATGCCAACCGTTTTTTTCAGCCAGTATCCCCAATTTATCGGGATTCGAAACAGACCTTCCATGTCCGGGATGATCGTGCAGATAAATACCCAATTGTTTCTTTAGCAAAATTTCAGCCAATTGCAGGTAACGCTCCGAGTGCTCAGCCATTCCGTGGTTTATTTGAATGATTGCCCTTGGGGTTTTGTCTGGCAATAGAGTTCTCAGGAAAATTTTTTGTCCGTTTGTTTCCAGGAATTGTTCTTTTGTTTTCATCCGTAAATAATTTGTAGGTTAAGGTTGTATAGAACTCCAAGTTTGCTGTTTTGGCTTCGCCGAGCTAGTAAACTCCGTTTACGGGTGTTGGTGTTGGGTTCGCAAAGATGTTCTTTTCATCTGTTTATAATTTTTAAAATATTGATTATTTGAATGTTACAACTTTAATGAGAACCCGATAATGTCAGCGCTACGCGCCTTTGGCTTCACTGGTAGCA
>CAYPFV010000110.1:0-11236 GCA_964410015.1 uncultured Bacteroidales bacterium | reverse complement strand
AATACAAAACCGGAGTTTTGGCGAGCTCCATCTGACCGAATTAATCAAATTATAATCAGATGAAACATCCATGATTGGCTTAAAACACACACGAGGATGATTATTGGGGTAATGACAAAGGCGCGTAGCGCTGACATTATCGGGTTCTCATTAAAGCCATAAGCACCTCATAATCTAAATATTGAAAATTATAAACAGATAAAAAAAAGCAGAGACCTTTTCAGGTCTTTGCTTTTTTCCAATTCGATTAGAAATATATACTTCTTCAATAATCTGGTTTATTGAGGATTATGCAAGGTTTATCTTTGGGTTGTACCATCATCCGTTGAGCATAACAGGCATAACCAGCATCAGTATGTCATCTTCTTTATTTTCGTCATTCACGGGGAATATAAGTCCTGCGCGGTTGGGTTGCGACATTTCCATGCGCACTTGTTCGGTTTCAAGATTGGTGAGCATTTCGACCATAAACTTACTGTTGAACCCGATCTCCATATCATTTCCTTCGTAATGACAGGTAAGTCTTTCCTTTGCTTCATTGGAATAATCAAGGTCTTCAGCATTAAGATGCAGTTCTGTGCCACTGATTTTAAATTTTACCTGATAGGTTGCCTGGTTAGAGAAAAGGGATACACGGCGGAGTGCATTTAAAAATGGGGATCTGTCAAGGGTAAGATGATTTGGGTTTTCCTGTGGAATTACTGCATTGTAATTGGGGTATTTGCCATCAATAAGGCGGCATGTCATGGTAATATTTTTAAATACAAACCTGGCATTTTTATTATTGTAAGTAATTTCAACAGGGGCATCATCAGTAGTTAGAATATTTTTTAGTTGATTGATCGGTTTTTTAGGTAAAATAAAAGAAGCGCTTTCTTCCACACTGATATCATCTCTGCGGTAGCGAACCAGTTTGTGCGCATCGGTAGCAACAAAAGTAACATTTTCAGGAGTGAATTCACAAAAAACGCCTGTCATGGCAGGCCGCATTTCGTCATTACTGGCGGCAAACAATGTTTTGGAAACCGCTTTAAAAAGCACATCAGATTCCATGGATACCGACGAGGCGGCATCCAGTTCGGCAGGTTTTGGATATTCCTCCGGGTCCTGACCGGCCAGACGATATTTTCCTTCGCCGGCTAACAAGGTAATACCAAAATTTTCCTGGTCAATTTCAATGGTTATGGGTATATTCGAGAATGTCTTCAGGGTATCAAGAAGAATTTTGGCAGGCACCGCCACACTTCCTTCTTCATCAGACATTTCTAACGCCATACGCGAAGACATGGTTGTTTCGAGGTCTGAGGCATAAATGTTTAATTCATTTTCTGTAAGTTCAAATAAAAAATTATCCAATATAGGAAGTGTATTGTTGGTGCTCAAAACACCACTGATAGATTGCAACTGTTTTAAAAGTAAACTACTTGATACGATAAATTTCATATTTCTTATTTTTAATATTATGTTCACTTTTGCTTGCTCCTTTAAACTTTTTTTGAGGCAAGTATCCCGTTTAAAGAGAAGCTTTGTATGGGTATGTTTTTGTTATTTGATGTTCAATGAATTGCCTTTTTTAAAGGCCTGATTGCAAAGATAATCTATTAATTTGATTGCCTCATAAGGTTTTTTAATTATTTTGAAAAAAGGATAAGGGTCTGAAAATACGATTAAAAATATAAAATTCTGCCAAAACGAAATCCCCGTTTTCCATTTGAATATAAAACTGGTCGGGATCGGTTGTAATGCCACCGAGTTCAAATAATTTTTTATCCAGATTTTTTCTTTCAAAAATGGTGAATTGTTGACTGGTGCCATCAGTTTTTGTTACCGATAATTTTATCCATGGCTCTTTTATCATCAGCTCCATTCGTTCTTTTTCCTTGGCATCATCCAATAAACTCTCATACCGGATGTTTTCAAAGGATCGAAGAAATCGTTCTACTTTGCTTGTATCGGCATCAATTTCTATTTCCTTTTGTGGTTCCACGGCAGATAAAAAGGTGAAACTATCGTTTTCATTTCTTTTCAAAATATATGATTCCTCTGGTTTGGAAAAAAACTCTAAGCTTACAGATTCGATTTCTTCTTTTTCCAAATCAATGATCACAGGGTTTTTCCAAAGATTTATACTGGTATTAAAAATGGATGAAATACCTCGTTCAATGCCGGGAATATACACCTGATAGGATTTGCCGGAAGAAGGTTTTTTCATGTAAGTGCCTGTGTTGTTATCCGTATTATCTCCTGCAAGCAGGGTTTGGTATTTTCTTTTGTAGGGTAGCAATTTCAGGTTTCCCAGGTTTATCAGATAGGATTTTATGTAAACACTGGTTTTAACTCCTTCGTTTTCGAGCTTTTGGTTGATAATTTGCTGATCAGCTACCTTTACTGGTTGTTTGATCTCTATTTTGAAAAGAGTTTGTATTAGTTCTTCAACCGCTGATTCATCTGCCCTGTGTTGTTGATTCAAGTGCCATTTTTCTGTATTTTCCTTTTTCAGCGAGATCTTTTGATTATTTTGCTGTGATATTAAGGTTATTTCTACAATCTCAAATTGTTTATCGATACCAATTTCTTTTTTGGAAAAGGAATAAGAGGCAAATGAATAGGATAGCACAGCAACAAGTAGTGTGGCAATTGCTGTAAAGATAAATATCAGTGTTTTTTTTTTCTTTTGGCCGGTTTTTGTCATATTATTTTCTTGTTAAACTTTCGTTTTCTCCAGTAAAACCTTATTGCACCAAAAATAAAAACCATTAAAACGGGCAATACCAGGTTGGCAAATTGAATCAAAAGTTTGTCGTTGTTGATCCTGTTTCTGTCCAGTTGTCTGATTCTAATTTCGCGGGTTCTTGCTTCCATGATTCCCATATCATCGTTGAGATAATTTATGGCATTCATCACGAAGTCAGCATTTCCAAATGTTTCATTTAAAAACCGGTCAAATCCCAACGGGAGTGGTTCTCCCTGCCTGTCAAACTGATTTCTTAATATATCGCCATCAGCAACCACAATCATCTTAGTAGGTTTGGAGATATCCTTTTTTTGAAAATCGTCAGGCAGTTCAGAAACCGGCACAATCCGGTTTTTGAAAACCGACTCGAATTCGCCTTCCAGAACAACACCAAGAGATTGTGGACCTTCCCTGTAAAGGCTTTCATCGGGTTGTTGTTCCATGATATCAAAGGAAATTCGGGCAGGAGTTTGTAGTTTACGTGAGTAGGGAGAACTTTGCAAAAGCAGTGTTTTTTTAATTCGGGTATCTCCAACGGTATCCAGTGTACTAACAAACTCAGTTCTTACCGGATTGAGGTTTTTTACTACGGGATGTTTCGATGCTGGCACTGCCAGTGGAAAATAATACCAGGGAACCATGCTTATCTGGGGTTGGTTGCCCACATAACCGGTGGTAATCGGAATGGGTACAGACTGCATGTCCATAACCAGGTCTGTATTTAGTCTGGCTCCATAATTAAAAAGCATATCATCGAGATTCAGAGGCCAAGCCATAGCCAGAGTTTCCGGGGCTGTTTGCAAGCTGTCCATAGAGGCAAAAACCGGATCAACAGCCCAAAATACCGAACCACCATTCATGATAAACTGGTCAATCACAAATTTGTCCTGTTCTGTAAATTCTTCCATAGGTTGCGCCACAATGAGCGTTTCAAATGCGTCTAATGCTGTAATATCTCCTTTGATGTTCACATTATCCACCTCGTAAAAGTTTTCCAGCTCACTTCTGATATCTGCTAAATAACGATCCTGAAGTTCGCCGTTTCCTTTTGAAAAAGCAATTTTGGGTTTTGAGGTCAGGGTAAGTTTATAGATTGCGGTTGCCAGATTGTATTCCAAAGCTTGTGTTGAGTTGTTAATTACGTTTTCGCTGGCTGATCCGAGTTGCTCCTGGAGCAGAGAAACGGCAATTTCCTTATCACCATAACTTACCAAAGCGCCGGGGAAAATGATCTGTTGAGAAGTTGCATCATCTTCTTCAACCTGCAATTGGGTTGGTTCCAGTCCTTTCCTGAAAAGCATCTGGTAGGTTTCCTCGGTTGCTTCACTGTTGCCCTTTTTGGTAGGATTGATAAATTCAAACTGCACAAAGTCGGAGTATGCACTAAACTCATCAAGCATTTCGCGTGTTTGGTTTCTTAGTCTTGTAAATCCAGCCGGAAATTCCCCTTCAAGATATACCCTGAAGTATACATAGTCATCAAGTTCGCGAAGAAGATTGCGGGTAGCATTGGTGAGGGTATATCTTTTTTCAGCAGTAAGGTCAATACGCTCAAAAAAATGCGAAGCCAAAAAATTAATGATTATGATTGCAGTTAAACTAATGACCAGAGTTCTGATGTTTTTCCTGCGTGTACTCTGTTGTAGAGATTTTTTGGTGTAATGGTCTGCTATTTTTTTGTTTAACATGTAGCAAAAAATTAGTGGATCTAAAAACGAAAGAATCTGAAATATGATGAATGAAAATGATCATCATTTTTTGTTATTGCAATGCTTGCATTTCCCATGAATGAGCAGGTCATAGTTGATGGATTGAAATCCATCGGGCAGATCAGGGAGGTTTATATTATGGTGCGAAAGGCAGTAAACATTACTACATAAGTTGCAATAGAAATGAACATGGTTTTTGTTTTTGCTGTTTTTATTTCTCGTATTGGTAAGTGCATATCTTATTTCCCCATTATCTAAAGCAATAGAATGGATAACGTCTTGATTAAGAAAGTTTCGCAGTGTTCGGTATACGGTGGTTCGGTCGAAACCGGGGTCAATTCTTTCACGGATTTCTGCTTCGCTGAGTGCCGAGTGGGCCTCGAACAATGTTTTCAGAATATCTATCCGGCACGGCGTTCTTGAAAGTTTGTTGTCATCCAGCAATGCAAAAACGTTATTCATGTGTTATTTTTCTGAGGGTTTACCTGCAAATATAAGGTTTTTAAAATTGTGATAATTGAAAAAATTGTTAGTTAGTGCTTGCAAGAAAACACTTATTTTTTTTGTCTTTGATAAGAAAACATCAAAGACAAGGCATTCAAAGTTTTTGAATATAAGGAGTTTACTTTTCGTAAATGACTGATTCAAAAACGAGAATAACGCAGTATTTGGCGTTTTCTTGCAAAGACTAGTTAATGATGGTATGAAAACATCACTATTTGTATTCACCTCTTCTTGATTAGATTGCTTATGATACACTCTAAATGATGCATTTTCAAGAATATTGTTGTACTGCCTTTTCAACTTTTTTTTGATATTTTTTATTTTTTACAGAAGAGACACAAAATACTCTTCATTGAATTCTTTATTTACGGTTTTGCTCCAGAAGAGGGTCTACAGGACGTTGAGGGGCCACACGTTCAGGGTTTCGTGCATCCACATCAGGCATAAAAACCCAGTTTCCCTCTTCAAATAAAAATCCATCAAATACGTTTGCTTCCGGTATATAAAACTGGTATTTACCCTTTAAAAACTCTTGTTGCGGCATCAATCTGTCAAAAATGATCATATCCACGCCCCGTCGATACTTTTCTGTTATAACTTTAGTGTATGCTACTGACATAGAAACCCTCGAAGAATATTCGAAAATAACCCGCCTTAGTTTATTGTCTTTATACCTGAAAACAGGTCTTCCGAAATTGGGTTTGCCTTTAGCCATTATTCTGATAGGTTCAATGATCCTTTTACGCGTAAGCGGATCATCACTTCTCCATCCAAGCAATGTATAATAATCTTTGCGATTGTGTTTCTGATGAATCAGTTTGGTGTAATATGCTCCATACCAGTTTTCTGGTTCTGTCGTTTCATATTCAATATCATTCTGCACAGGTTGTTTGTCTGATAAAGTGTACAAGAAATACTCATCGCGCCCGGAATCATGATATTGGAAAAACCCGAAAAACTCGAATTTATTATCCGAAAGGGGCACAAACCATGTTATTATTCTGAAAGAGTTATCGGGAGAGCGCAGTTTTGAAACGTTGGTCAAAGAATCAAAAGGGTAATCAAATGATCCCTGTTTTTCCAGTACTTTTTTTAAATAAAGGTTGAACTCATGGTTAATGGTCAACCGTTCGAAATCGTGTTCTTTGGATAACATTTTTTCCGACATGTTTTTCAGACTGTCTTCCATTGCAGGGAAATTGTTTTGTCCATAAGTAAGAAGACTGAAAAAAACACCAGATAATAAAACGATTAATGAAAAACCTGCGTGAAATTTATTTTTCAATTGTTTACACATTATTCTTATTAGATTTGGGTTCATCAAAGTGATAATCTCATGCTGTTTATTAAAAATGCTAACGAAGAAAATCTAACTACATTATCAATGAAAATGAATACTGTTCAAATATCTTTATTTTTTATGGATTACGATCATACTTTTATGTGTTGCCAAAACAGGTATTACTTTTCTTCTGTAAAGCCAAATAATTTACGGTTTTTAATGAAAGAAGATACATATTTTGGCACCATATTTTCCCACTCAGGGTCTTTGTTGTTTATTTTATTCAGTACTTTATAAGAAAAATAAGGTAATGTTTCCATTCTTACATTGGGGATATCGATGATCAATCCTGCCTCTATCAAATGCTGGTATAAAAATTTTACGTCATCTTCCACCACCATGTTCAGGGTGGTCATCAGTTTCTTACTTTTTTTTTCTTCCATCAGAGCAGGATAGAGGTAAACCTTAAGATTTTCAGTAAAAAGTTTACCAAAAGCTTCTAAAATTCCCCCTTTCAGATGTGTATAAAATTTTTTCTCCAGCACCTTTTTAAACGTTATAGCACCAATAACCATTCTTATGTTTTCTATCTTAAATTGGGTAAACCAATTAGAAATTTTGTAGAACTCTTTAAAATTTGTGATCATCACATTTTGGCCCATTCCATTCAGTATGTCTACTCTGTCAAGAAAGTCACGTTCGTCAAAAACTCCTTCCTCCATAAGGTTTTTCAGGGTCATCTCACACAACACAACAGTTTTGGTTTTATCAAACCCAATCTCCTTTTTAAGCAGCGAGAACCCCGATTTCAGCATATCAAACCCAACGTATGTAATAGGACGAAAACTACCTCTGATAAGCATCACATTTTTTTTATATAACATATCCGATGGCGTTTTTATCATACCGTAGCGGTCAAACATTGTTACGGTGGTCATATTATTTTTTACCAACTGAACTGCCAGCAGGCGGTTATCAACATAATCCAGGTCGGGTCCATTCATACCGATCATATCAATTTCTATCCTGTCATGCAGATTGGGTTCCATCAGCGACTGAAGAAAACTATTAGGATACTGATAGTTATAGAAACAAGCGTAGATAAGATTAACACCCAAAATCCCCAATGTTTTTTGTTGCAGCAAATTGTCATTTTCCAGAAGCTTTACATGCAATATTACTTCGTTGGGTTCGGATTTTGGCGTGATTTGAAACCTGACCCCAAACCAACCATGACCCTGATTGGTTTTATGATAGTTGATAGTAGTTACCGTATTGGCAAATGCGAAAAACCGTGTTTCTTCATGGCGTTTATCTCCCAAAAGTTTGATCAGATTGCTGTATTCTATATTGAGCATCTGCATTAACCTTGATTGGGAAACATAGCGCCCTTTGGGAATTTTTCCGTAAAGTGAATCGCTGAAAACCATGTCGTAGGCAGATATGGTTTTGGCAACAGTACCTGATGCGCCTCCGGATTGGAAAAAAAAACGGGCAACCTCTTGCCCACCACCAATTTCTGCAAATGAACCGTAAATATTGTCATCCAGGTTAATAAAAAGTGCTTTCTTGGCAGTGTCCATGATTTCACGATCAATAATTTTGGATGATGACATATGCTTTTATATTATTAAATTCTTTTTTAAGTGAGCATGTGTATAAATGGTAATCATTAATTTTTATGGAAACAGCGTCTGTGTTGTGATCATTTCTTCTGATGATTTTAAAAGTGATATCACGGGCAAAAATATTATATTTTTTGCTTTGGTTTCCTTGCTTCGTTATTATAGTCAGTTTAAAAAATTAAGTTTTAATTTGTAAAACCTTTCAGTTTGTATAAAAGAAATATTGCTAATGTTTATAATTAGTGCCAGCAAAAAAAACTTTTTTTTTGAGGCTTTGATAAGAAATCTTCAAAGACAAGGCTTTCGAAGTTTTTGAATCTAAGGAGTTTACTTTTCGTAAATGACTTATTCATCTGTTTTAAATTTGATTAAACAGGTCAGATGGAGCTCGCCAAAACTCCGGTTTTGTAATTTTCTCCGTATTGCGAAATTATAATCATCCGCGTATGTGTCAAAAACTATGTCATGGCTCGGTTCATCTGTTTTAAATTTGATTAAACAGGTCAGATGGAGCTCGCCAGTAATATCTGACACATATAAATAATTTTCGGTTGAAATTATCATCCACCCTGATGGTAGTAATAAATTTAGTGGCTCGGTTCAAAAACGAGAATAACGCAGTATTTGGCGTTTTCTTGTAAAGAATAGTTATGTTGATTGAAAACTTTGTGTAAAATTTTAAACGGTTTGCTTGTTCTTTAGTTCTTCATTTTTTTATAAAAAGTTGAAGATCAAATTTATGTATAAAAAACATAGTGTTTTGTTTAGTTTCAAAAGTAATTATTTCTTCTCTAAAAGATAAACCCCAGTTCTTGGTTTTTGGTTTTCTTAGCAAGAAGAAAATAAATAAAAGTGTAAATTCGCTCAATGAAAATATTTTGAATATTTTTGCAGAAATTTTTGTTGCTAATCATATTTGTCAAACAATTAGTAATTGCAGAAATAAAAATTACAAAGCAAAATTAATCGACAAAACCATGATGTTAACAATCTTGTTGTCATTTCTATTTTCATGAACGATTGAAAATATTCTTTGCTTGTTTGTTGATTAATGGATGGTAAGATTCGCTAATTTTAATGATCATATGTTGCAGATCTTTTTTAAAAGAAATCCATATTTACTGATTTTTCAAACAAATAATAAAATAAAGCGCAAATGTATCGAAGCGAAGAATTAAAAGCAAATGTTTCCTCATTTGCATGTGCTATTTTATTTTTATCCAAACCACTGTTTTGAACCCAAGCATCCGCAGGCAAGAATCAGTTTCTTACAACCGGTTATGAATAATAGATTTTTTATTAAAAATCTGATTATCTTCGTTCTATTCCTGCAATAAAAAGTAAAAAAGTATTAGTTATAAATATAAAATTTGATTGAATAAGTATTTAATACATAAAATATGAAGAAAGTTCTTGTAACAGGTGGTGCTGGATTTTTAGGTTCACATTTATGCGAGCGTTTGCTTGCACAAGGTAATGAGGTTGTTTGCCTCGATAATTATTTTACCGGTCAAAAGAAAAATGTAGTCCATTTGTTGGATAACCCCTTTTTTGAACTTATTCGCCATGATGTTACAATGCCTTATTATATTGAGGTAGATGAGATTTACAACCTTGCTTGTCCTGCATCTCCTGTGCATTATCAGTTTAATGCAATCAAAACCATTAAAACTTCGGTAATGGGAGCTATCAATATGCTGGGATTAGCAAAACGGATTAAGGCAAAAATTCTTCAGGCATCCACCAGTGAGGTTTACGGCGATCCGACCATACATCCTCAAACCGAAGATTACTGGGGCAATGTAAATCCTATTGGTTTGCGATCCTGCTATGATGAAGGGAAAAGATGTGCCGAATCGCTATTCATGAATTATCACACACAGAATAATGTAAAGATCAAGATTATTCGTATTTTTAATACTTATGGCCCCCGTATGCATCCCAACGATGGAAGGGTGGTCTCCAATTTTATTATGCAGGCATTGCAAAATCAGAATATTACTATTTATGGTGATGGAAGGCAAACCCGTAGTTTTTGTTATGTAGATGATCTGATCAATGGGATGATGGGTTTTATGAACACCAAAGATGAGAATATAGGGCCGGTAAACCTTGGTAATCCCTATGAGTTTACCATTCTTCAATTGGCTGAAAAGGTAATTAAACTAACCGGTTCGAAATCTAAAATCATTTTTAAACCTTTACCGAAAGATGATCCTATGCAACGCAAACCAGACATTTCAAAAATAAAATCAATCATTGATTGGGAACCAAACGTACAACTGGAAGAAGGTTTGCTCAAAACAATAGATTATTTTAGAAATACTTCAATTTAAAGAATTATAAAATGAATATTCTAATTACGGGAAGTAATGGACAGCTTGGGAATGAATTTCGCCAGCTGGAATCAAAATATAAAGAACACAAGTTCTTTTTTACTGATGTAGATGATCTTGATATAACCGATACAGAGAAATCTGCAAAATTTATCAAAAGTAATAGCATACAAGTTTGTATAAACTGTGCAGGCTACACAGCAGTTGACAAAGCAGAAAATGATAAAATACAGGCAATGTTGGTCAATGCCACAGCTGTAAAGAGTCTTGCTACTGCATGTGCTAAGATAAATGCTTTATTTGTGCATATTTCAACAGATTATGTCTTCGAAGGAAAAAACTATAAACCCTATACCGAAAACGACACAGCAAGCCCTAAAAGTATTTATGGGAAAACTAAACTTGATGGCGAAATAGAAGTCATCTTCAATGCTAAAAGGGCACTTATTTTTCGCACCTCATGGTTGTATTCCTCTTTTGGGAATAACTTTGTGAAAACCATGGTTGAGAAAGGAAAAGAATTAGATGAACTAAGAGTGGTGTATGACCAGATCGGCTCTCCAACATATGCGGCAGATTTAGCCGAGACAATTTTAAGCATTATGGAGAAAGTACCCTCTAAAATGCGCACCGAAATATATAATTTTTCCAATGAAGGTATTGCCAGCTGGTACGACTTTGCCAAAGCAATTTTTGATATTAAAAATATTGATTGTAAACTAGTGCCAGTTCCTTCAAAAGAATATAAAACAGATGCTGCTCGTCCATTTTATTCTGTTCTGGATAAAACAAAGGTTAAAAAAGATTTTGGCATTACGATCCCCTATTGGAGAGATAGCCTTAAACGTTGTCTGGATATGCTGTAAATCCGCTGTTTTTTAATTTTTTGTTTTGTTACAAAGAGCACTTTAAGTGTCGCAGAATCCATTATGGTTTGCAAGAATAGCTTTACAATTTATGCAGGCGGCAAATGGTCATCGAAAAATATCATATCATTGAGTCCACTCTGAAAAGTAAATTATCCACAGATTACACAGATTTACACA
>CAYPFV010000109.1:0-11320 GCA_964410015.1 uncultured Bacteroidales bacterium | reverse complement strand
ATTCGCAAGATCCGGAAAGCAATATGGGGGTGCCTCTCAAAACCAATACCGATCGGGATAATATTCCACCCAGGGCAAGCGTGGCAGAAGTTTATGAACTCATTGTCAGCGATCTTGAAAATGCTGCCCAACTGATGGATGAGTATAGCAGACCCACTGAAGAATTAAGAATATTTGCTTCAAAGGAAGCTGCATGGGCATTACTTTCAAGAGTTTTTCTTTATATGGAAAATTACGAAAAAGCCATTGAATATGCTTCTCTTGTTATCGATTCTGGTAAGTTCTCATTGCTTCAGGGTGAAGCATATACACAGTATCCTACTTTTGTTCCTGAAAATAATAATGAAACTATATTTGCCTGCCGGTCGCTTAAAGATGAAGATGATTATAATTGGTTTGCAATTGGCGGTATGTATGCACGTATTGATGGTGTGGGATGGGGAGAAATGTATGCATCCCAACCCTATCGTGACTTGCTTGGGCAATATCCGGAAGACCTTCGCAATCAGTTTATAGAACCTCAACTAGCCGGTGAAGATGATAATGGACAGCCGCTGATGTGGATCAAATATATTCGCACTACTGATCAGGCAACCGGAAAACAAATGTTTGTTACTTATGATGTTTTCCAAAATCCCGACACAGGTGTATGGCAGTATACAAAAGATGACCAGACTTTTGATGTTGAATCCGAAACAGATGGCGACCAAACTTTATATTTTATTTATGAAGATGGTGAAAAAACTTATGTAGACCTTGAGGAAAAAATGCTTACCCGCAATGGATATCCACAATATTTTGTTATCAAGTGTTCAAACCAGGAAGAACAACCGCAACTTTGGTCGCCGGTCATTTCCAGATTGGCAGAAATGTACCTTAATCGTGCAGAATCTTATGCTCGTATGGGTAATGATGCTGATGCCATCAACGATGTAAATATTATCAGGCAGCGTGCTGGTATTCCACTCTATCAGTCGGATATTGCTATTCCTTCCAATAAAACTGTTTTAGAAATTGTATTGGACGAAAGGCGAATGGAACTTGCGTTTGAAGCACACAGAAGGTATGATGTATTTAGAAATAACCTTACACTCGATCGAAGGTATCCGGGTACACACGACAGGGGAAATGCACTGATGACTGTGCCAGCAAACCACCCCAGAGTAGTAGAATATATTCCTGAGCCACAATTGCTTGCACAACCTAACCTAGTCAATAATCCATAATCAGTTCGTTCATTCTATAAAATCAAGGGGATCAATTATTGCTAAAACAGTGCAGGTATCCCCTTGTTTTTGCTGATCATCAAATCTTTTTCCTAACTGGTTGTAAATCAAATTTAATTTATCGAATGTTTTTTTTTTCATACCTCCTTTTATAAAAAAAGTAACTAATTATCGTTTTCAATGGCTCCTCATTGAAGAAAATATATTTAGTAGTATTGAGAAAAACATCATTTCAGGTAGCTTACAACTCAAAAGCAAAAGATATTCAATGAAAATACAACCTTTGGTCTTTAAATTATAATAAATTTTATCATCTCATGGGTACAACATCTTGGCAAAGAAAACAAAATTATGTTCTCCCGTTGCTCATTCTGGGTATAATGTTTTTTGTCATCGGTTTTGGTATTGGCATCAGTGGTTTTTTAACCCCTGCTTTACGCTCGGCTTTTGACCTCAATACGGGGCAATCTTATCTGGTTACAGCAGCAATATTTTCTGCATTCGTTATTTTCGGAAGACCCGCAGCCTGGATCATTACCAGGATTGGTTACCGAAGGTCTATGGTCATGGCATTTCTGATCATGGCCCTGGGTATGTTGTTGTTTGTTCCTTCGGCCAATCAGATCAGCTTCCCGTTGTTTTTACTGGCTCTTTTTGTTGGAGGTGTCGGAAATACTTTATTGCAGGCTTCTGTAAATCCATATGTTACCATTATAGGCCCCATAGATAGTGCTGCCATGCGTATGAGTTTGATGGGTATCATGAATAAACTGGCGTGGTGGATTGCTCCTCTTTTTCTGGGGGTTTTTATTGATCTTCAACAAGTAAGACTTAACGATGTAATATTACCGTTTTATTTGGTAGCTGGCATTTTGCTGATACTGGGCATAGGCATTTACTTTGCTCCTCTGCCAGAAGTTTCTGCTGAAGGTGAAGATGTAACTCAGGATGAACAAAAACAGGATGATAGCTATGCAAAAAATAAAACCAGTATTTGGCAGTTTCCCCATCTTATTCTTGGTGCTGTTGCGGCATTTTTATATATCGGAATTGAAATTCTGCCTATGGCTTCTGCTATTGATTTTGCACGTATAGCTTTTGGCGATGCTCCCAATCTCGAAAATTACGCCAGATTTGTTACCATTGGTTTGGTAATGGGGTATGTATTTGGTGTCATTACCATCCCCAGGTTTCTTTCCCAAAAAAAAGCATTGCTGATTTTTTCTGTTCTCGGGGTTTTATCAACCATTTTTTTATCCCTGGCACCTGTAGAGTATGCTTTTTACGGATTGCTACTGGTTAGTTTTGCCAATTCGCTAATGTGGCCTGCTATCTGGCCATTGGCAATTGCTGATCTGGGAAAATTTACCAAAATAGGTTCCTCCTTACTGGTGATGGGCATTGTCGGGGGAGCCATTATACCCTTAATTTTCGGATACATAGTAGATATTGTAAAAGGTGCAAAAGAAGCTGCTTCTGTTGCAGATTTTCAAACCGCATACTGGATCATGATACCTTGTTATGCCTTCATCTTTTACTTTGCCGCCCATGGGCACAGGATCAGAAAGTAAATCATTGTAAATCAAATTTTCATTTTTAAACCTAAATTCATGTTAGAGAACATTGCCAAAAAATTTTTCCCTTATAGCATCATTTCTGATATACAACCATTTGGAAATGGACATATCAACAATACATATAAAGTTACCATGAAAGGAGAAGAATCAGATTTTATTCTTCAATGCATCAACACTGAAGTTTTTAAAAATCCTCAGGAAATTGCCAAAACTCACCTGCATTTGCAGGATACCATTTTCAAAAGCAAACAAGACCTGTTGATAGCAAAGTTAATCCCTACTTCAACAGGTGAAATTCTCTATAGAGACTATAATGGTGGATTCTGGCGGGCAACCACCTTTATCCATAATTCCTATACCATAGAAGTAGTAAAACAACCCTGGCAGGCTTATCAGGCTGGTAATGCTTTCGGTTGGTTTGCCAGGGCGATCAGAAAACTCGATCCTGCTCATTTCAAAGAATCAATCAAAGACTTTCACCGGTTATCTTTCCGAATTAAACAATTAGATCAGGCAATCGAAAATAACGAAGCTAAAAGATTAAACAAAGTGTTGTCTGTTGTCGACTTTTTTACAGACAGAAAACACGAATTAAGTGTGATCGAAAAATGGGTAGATGAGGGTAAAATTCCGCTGCGAATGGTACATAATGATACCAAGATCAATAATCTTTTGTTTCGGGAAAAAAAAGCGGCTGCTGTAATTGACCTGGATACCGTAGGTCCGGGAATCCTGTATTTTGACTACGGAGATGCTTTACGCACTTCTGCCAATACTGCCAGTGAAGATGAAAAGAAACTTGTAAATGTAGAATTCCATATGGGATTTTTTGAGGCATTTACAAAAGGGTATTTGCAACAGGTAAAATCTATTATGAACACAAAAGAGGAAAAATATCTTTATCTTGCACCAAAATTAATGACATTTATTATTGGTATCAGATTTCTTACAGATTATCTTAATGGCGATATATATTACAAAACTGCTTACCCAGAGCATAATCTGACGCGATGCCTGGTGCAGAAAAAACTCATTGAATCTATGGAGGACAAACAGGATAAAATGAAAAAGATCATTGAGGGTTACATCAAAACCTATGTGTTTTGATTTTTCAGACCCGGATAAAAATATGCCGGAAACAACGCTGGTAAGGTTATATAAAAATCGAATGATTTTGAAAAATATTTCAGAATGTAACCCATAAATAAGGAGGAAAGTAATGAAAATCAGAATGATTTGTTAAATAAAAAATTAGTTTATTCATGATTAAAAAATAAATAAAATGAAAAAGACGGCTTTGTTTCAAAAATTGTTATATCTATTGCTTATTGCAGTGGTTTTTTATGGGTGTAATACCGATGGTTCTTCCCAGTTGGGAGAGACTTTTGAACCGGTGGAAGCTTTTCCCACACCCGAGCGTCCTGCCGGACAGTCTCATGTCCTCGAGTTAAGGGCCGACCCCATTGACACGGTTGATATTGCCATCATCGGTTTGGGTATGCGCGGACAGGGGGCAGTAAGAAGACTCTCTTTTATTGAAGAAACCCGCATTGTTGCCCTGGTTGATGTTGTACCTTCCTCTGTGGAAAGGGCACAACAAACTCTCAAAGATATGGGCAGACCTCCTGCCGATGAATATACCGGAGAGGATGCCTGGAAAGAGGTTTGTGAAAGAGAAGATGTTGACCTCGTTTACATCTGTACACATTGGGACCTTCATACACCCATTGCCGTTTATGCCATGGAAAACGGGAAACATGCCGCTACGGAAATACCTGCTGCTCTTACCATAGAAGAGGCGTGGCAACTGGTAAACACTGCCGAAAAAACCCGTAAGCATATGATGATGCTCGAAAACTGTAACTACGATTATTTTGAAATGGCAACGCTTAATATGGCGCAGCAAGGACTTTTTGGGGAGATAGTGCATGCAGAAGGCGCTTATATACATGACCTGCGGTCAATGCTTTTTGCTGAGCAGGGAGAACCCGGTCATTACTGGGATATGTGGCGCCTGAGGCATAATGAAGAAAAAAATGGATCCCTTTACCCCATGCATGGACTGGGCCCTGTTGCACATGCCCTTAACATTCACAGAGGCGACCGCATGGAATATCTGGTTTCGGTTTCCAGCGATCAGTTTGGCCTCACAGAGTTTGCAAAACAAAAATTTGGTAAAGATTCGGATTATGCAACACGAGACTATGCCCGCGGCGATATGAATACTACAGTGATCAAAACGATAAAAGGAAAAACGATAAAAATCCAGCATGATGTTACAAGCCCACGACCCTACAGCCGGATTCATATGCTTAGCGGAACAAAAGGATTTGCCCAAAAATGGCCCCGTTCTGGTATAGCACTTGAACCTGATGCTCACTCGTGGGTATCGGATGAAGAACTCGATTCGTTACTTCAGGTTTACGAGCATCCTATCGTTAAGGAGGTTGGAGAAAAAGCCAAAGAGGTTGGAGGACATGGTGGCATGGATTTCATCATGGATTACCGGCTAATCTATTGTCTCAGACATGGTTTACCTCTTGATCAGGATGTTTACGATGCTGCCGAGTGGTCGTCAGTTATCGAATTATCGCAGGTATCTGTTGCCAATCATGGTATGCCAGTTCAAATACCTGATTTTACAAGAGGTGCATGGGATGAGTTGAACACTGTTACCTATCATACACATGAATAAGTTTTAGTAATTTTTGTTTTGTTTTGTAGTATCTTCTCTTTTACTATTAGAAAAGAGAAGGATAAAAAGAGAAACACTCAGGAACTTTTAAAAGATTCACCGAGTGTTTCTCATTTTTATTGTAAACTTTTCTACTTTATATTACTTTATGCTGATAAAGCGAGTTCTCTTACAGTTTCTTTCTGGTAAAACTTTTTCAACTCTTTATAGTTTTTGAATTTCAATGTTTCATATTTCATAGTTTCGGTATCAACAATTACCCCCTGAAAACGCCCCATAGAACAAGACCCGCTGTTTACATAGTGCTTTTTTGTGTTGAGGTAATAGGTTTTGTGGGCTTCAATCTTATGGGTATGGCCGAGTAAAACAAGATCGTTGTTCTTGAGCAATCTTAAAGCATGAGAAAGGTAACGTATGGAATCATACCGTTTAGGAATCTTGTTGATGGCTTCATGCATTTCGTGTATTCTTAAATAAGTGCTAAGTACCCATGACATATTACTTACCCATCTCAGAAGATTAAATCCAAGCGTCTGAATCTTTCTCCCCAGGCGTGTACCATTCATGAAATCTGCACTATGACCGTGTTCGATATATATCTTTTGTCCACGGGAGTTGGTGAAAGTAATGTTTTCTTCTCCAAAAGGACATATAGCATCATGGTTTCCTTTTATATAAATGATGTTGGGGTGATGAAGCAAATATTCGGTTAACTCAGCATTGTTCCTGCATATTTCCTGGAAAGAGTATTTGTAGAGTTCAAAAACATCGCCATTGAGCACTATTTTATCAATTTTTTCTTCTTTGGTAACTTTTTCAAGCGCTTTGATGAAATTAGACGGTCTCCATCCAAAAGTTTCAAAGTGATCGTTGTTCCCAATATGAAGGTCGGATATAACTAATAAATTCATATGACAAACAAAATTAAGAAATTAAATATTCGGATACCATTGGAGTTCCATTAACAATCTCCATTTTCTTTATATTTTTTTCGTAGATGCTATATAAGTCAGGGTTTTGTATTATATTGTTGATTTTAGAAGGAAGTTTTGAAGTATTTTTTTCGTATACTCCCAACAGGTTGTCGCGTACAAATTCCATATTTCCTTTTTCCTGTTCCCATATGTAATTGTTGATTACGGGAATTTTGCCGGAAATTAGAATTTCCATGAATGTGCTTGCCCCGCATTTGGTTACAACAATATCGGCAATATTGATGAGTTCGTATATAAAATCAACGTATCCGTAAATTTTCAATGATGTATAATTGTATTTTTTCTTTATTTTCAAGGCTTTGTTATACAAAGATTTGTTTTTACCACACACAATAGCCACTTCCACCAAAGGGTTATTTTTCAGACATTTTTTTAAAATCTTAGCTCCACGGGGCATTCCATCACCACCACCCAGAATAAGAATGAGCTTTTTCTGATACTGAAATCCCAAACTTTCTTTGGTGCTTTTTTTTATGATACCAGAGATGGGTTTGGTAAACTTTTCTCCAAGTATAAAGGGATAAACAGATATCTGTGATGAGGCAATGTTTTTTGAAATTGCATAATTTTTAACTCTTTCAGAAAAAACAATAAATTGTGTTTCCTTTTCCAAAAACCAAATGGGGTGAGCTGTAAAAGGATCAGTTACCACTGTTACTAAAGGTATTTTAAGCTGGTGTTTTTTTAGAATTTCCAAAACCGGTTTGATAAGGAAAAAATGAAATATGACAATTTTTGACGGATTTTCTTTTCGTATGATTTTTTCAAGATGAGGGATTACAAACCAGGAAACCAATGCAGCAGTTGCTGAGGCGATAAAACGGATTTTATTCAACGCATACAGCATTTCAAATACCCAAACAGCATTTGCCTGTGATTTTCGGTATCCGTCCTCTATGGCATATCTGACCCATTTATTGACGTTTTTAAATCCATCATACAAAAAGGGTTTTACTTTTCCGGGATAACGTGATTGGAGGTAGTTTGCTACTGAACGCGCCGGAGCCAGGTGCCCGCCACCAGTTTTCAGATACAAAAACAATTGTCTTTTTTGCATGCTTGAACTATATTGAGGTTTAGCAAACTTAGTCCTTTACTGTTAATAAAACATAAAGTAAATATTATGGTTACATTAATTTATATGCAATTGTTATTTATCTTACAGGAGAGTTTTCTTGCGGAAGAGTTTTGTTTTTAAGAAAATAGATAATATTAAAGGTACCCTTTTTTCTGGCTTTTAAAAATCCTGCCCATGCCGCATCTGCCAATCTGCCTTTATTAAGCAAATCAAAAAGCCATTGATCGGTATACTCAGGGTTTTCCTGTTTTATACCTGCTTGGATTTCGCGTAGCCACTTTTTGTTCGATTTTTCTTGTGCACCTATAGTGGGTGTCATGATAAAAGCAATACCCAGTGCGCTGTAAAAAGATAATTCGCTTGGTTTACTCCATAAAATATCAGTATGCTGTAATGTTGCATTGAATTTTTGATAGTAATCTTTAAAGTTTCTTCCAGATATAACGTGGATATTCTCGCTGGCAATTTCGTCTTTTACATCCAGGAAATAGTCATTCACTTCGGGGCGTATCCCTGCTACCAGATTCAACCGAACCTCGTTGTTTTGCAACTTCTCTCTGAGACTAACAGCAATTTTGCGTCCTGTTTCTTTCTGAGCCCCTGCTCCACCCACTGCAAAAGTAATGTTCAGAACGCGTTCATTTTTAAAAACACAGTTTTGTTTGCCTAAAAAGTGTTCTACATTTCTTTGTTGCAACGACCAGAATCGTTTTTTAGGATCAAGGTAAAAAAGACGTTGTGCAAGATTTTTCTTGAGAATGCTCAGATTCTGATCCCCTAAAAGTTCGGTGGGTAAAGGAAAACCGCTAAGGTGAATTCGTTTTTCAGGTACTCCGTATGACTTTAACCGCTGCGCTGCTCTTCCTGTTGGTGCAAAATATTCTATCCGGCTTTCCCAGGGATCGGGACTTACCCAAACCCGGTTCATGTCTGTATCGCATATAATGCAGTAAATTTTTCCGTGTCCGTATTGATCAGCTGCCACGGCAGGAGCATAAAAACTGGTAACCAATGGAATATTTTTATATTTAATAGTATTGAGCATACCGCTACATAAACCTTTTTTGATGCTCGATTGCAGAAGATGCACCTGAAACGTACTTTGCGAAAGGTCTCTTTGAGGATAAAAAGAAGGTATCTTCAAAAAAAAATCAAGGATGTTAAAAATATATTTGCCTACAACAGGAATTCCTTTTGCTCTCGATAAGAACTCATATAGTCGAAGGATTCGCTTCCATAAAACTTTTTCTGATGGATGAGTTGTATGAGCATCACCTACTTCAATAATCCCTTTCCATGCCAGAGATTCCAGAGGCATAACAGCGCGCATGTGGCCATATCCCATATGGGCTGAAACCAGCCAGATATGAGATGACTCTTTGGACTCTTTTGTTTTGTTTTGAGGCGTTTTATCTTTATCCACAATCAGAAATTTTCCCATTTTTTACATTTATGTCTATGTTGGATGAACCCCTGCCTGACTGATTGGCAAAAAAAAACCGGGAAGTAAACCAATTTCCCGGTTTCACTAACCAAAACAAGCAAAAACAACTATTTTTATGATACAAATTTATTGCACTCATTCAATAAAATTGTTATGCGAGTTTTAATAATTTGTTATGAATATCTTAATAAACCCGTTGCCTGAATTCATTCTTTCTGCCCTTTTGTTTTTAGAATTAGATGCCGGATGCTTTTGCCTTTAATTTTTGCTCCTGAAAATCTTATCCAGTTTGATGATCTGCGGGATAATAAGCGTTTTTCCGTCATTGACAACATGATAATCGGCCAACTTCATTTTTTCTTCCTGCGACATCTGGTTTTTCATTCTGTTTATCACTTCTTTTTCTGACACCTTATCTCTTTCTTTTACCCGTTTTTTCATCATTTCTACGGGAGCATTTACCAGGATGGTTTTATCAAATTTTTTCTGCGATCCCGATTCAAAAATAAGTGCAGCTTCCATCAGACAATAAGGTGCATGGGTTTGTTGCTTTACCCATAGATCAAACTTTTCGTATACTTTGGGGTGAATGATGCCGTTGAGTTGATTCAGTTTTTCCTTATCGTTAAAAACGATGGATGCAAGTTTTTGCCTGTCGATACCACCTTTTGGATTGATAATAACCGTATCAAATAAATCAATGAGTTGAGGTATAACTTCAGGACTGTTTAATACGATTTTGGCTTGTTTGTCAGCATAGAAGACAGGAACATCCAGTATTTCAAATATTTTACAAACAGTTGTTTTTCCGCTTCCTATATTTCCGGTAACTGCAATTTTTAATGGCATATTAAACTGGATTTTTGCAATTATGTCATTGTTTTTCAATCAATACAAATTCTACTTCCGTGGGTTTTACCCTCAAAATCTCGATCCATTCCGGTTTATTGATAACTTCAACCGACAGGCGGTTAACTTCCGCCAATGAAACATCAGAACATTCAACAGATACCTCAAGCATAGAAGGATTTAGTTTGTTGGCATCTTTTAAGGCAACCAGATAATAAACTGCTACTTTATCTGGGAACAACAATATTTCTGTTATGGTGGTGTCAAGATCATTACATCTGTTGATGGATAACGGTAATTCAAGCATTGATTCGGTGTATTCCTCCACCCGCAATGTAACGTTTACCTCATCCTTAGACAAATTAATTCCGCTCTGGGTGGGAAATGAATTGATTTTTACACTTTCATGCAGGTCTCTGCTGAGGTTTACTGCTTTTAAAGGTTGGGTTTCGATGAAGTTTATGGTATCGGTAACATTCTCGGGAGCATAAATGGTTACAGAATCGGGTTGTAAAAGAGGTTCTTTATACAACCCAAACCCTGGTCTGAAAGTAATTTCTGAATTTAGCTTTACAGGAATCTTTTTGCTTGATGCTTCACGGGCAAGGAAGAAAATGGTATCTGGTTTTGCATTCAAATCATTACGGGAAAAATGACTTACCATTGAAAAACGCATCTCCATCTGATTGGCAGTGTAATAATACAGAGGCTGTTCGTTACGCTTTATTCTTTGCAGTTCATAAAAATCGATATTCATTTCTTTAATATTCCTTGTAAGGCGATGATTCAGAATTTTCAACCCGGTAGACCTGCTTTCGATAAAAAAAACAGAATCGCTTCGTTGTACAAAAATAAATTCACGGGGTACATTTATAACATTGATCTCAACTGGCAGAGTGGTGTTTGTTTCACCTGATAGTTTGGTGAAAAGCCACGAGATAAAACTAAACAAAAGACACAGTAAAAAAATATAGATTTTTTTTCTGGATAGAGGGGAAACCTTAGATATTTTTGAAAAAGGTTTGAATAAAACTTGCATGCTTTTGGAATTCATTTTTATACTCCACATGTTTGATTACGAGATCTTAGCAGCAATAATGTAACTTTTTCCATCAACCATTAACGATTGATTATCCCGGCGGCACATATTACAAACATTATTTTAGTCATAATCTGTATGGACTGATTTCTTCTTTATACAACTATAGCAAAAGGTTATTTAAAATAGTGGCCAAAGTTGTTTTTCAAAAAAGTGAAAATTTTTATTCGAACATAAAAGATCAAATCATCAACTTTTATTGGCAAACCTGGTTGAATTTCTGCCAGAAGACTTCATATTTTATTTTTGCTAAACACGACTATAACTGTGGGCGCTTGAGATTCAATCCGTCAATTTGTTTCTTTTCATCTGTTTATAATTTGATTAAATAGGTCAGATGGAGCTCGCCAAAACTCC
>CAYPFV010000108.1:0-11448 GCA_964410015.1 uncultured Bacteroidales bacterium | reverse complement strand
CTGAGATTCAAACTACAGAATTTGAGGTTACCAATGGTGTGGAAGATTTCTTTGCAGACGTTCAGATTATCCACAATTCTGCAGATGCTGCTGTGCAATCAGTAGATATTTATGCAGGAGATGATTTGATAGTTTCTGAGTTTGATTTCCGCTCGGCTACTGAATTTCTCGAATTACCAGCTGAAGTTGAAATACCATTGTATATTACACCTGCCGGAGAAGCTTTGGATAATGCGGTAGGTCCTGTAAATGTTACTTTCGATAGGGATGAAACCTATGTGGTAATAGCAAGTGGTATTGTAAGCGATGATGGTTATGATCCTGCTCAGCCCTTTGAACTTCATGTTTACCAACCAGCAAGACAAATGGCCAATTCAGATACTAATACAGATTTGCTTGTATTCCATGGTGCTACCGATGCCCCCGAAGTAAGTGTTTGGGCACAAGGGGTAACCAACCAGCTGTTTGCATTTGAATATGCTGATTTTGCCGGCTATCTTGAACTGCCCACCGACGATTATGTGCTCGAAGTGCGTGATGCAGCTGGTGAAAACACACTGCTTACTTACGACGCACCTCTCGAAACCCTTGATCTGGATGGTGCAGCCATTACAGTAGTTGCCTCCGGATTCCTTACTCCTGAGAATAACAGTAATGGACCAGGATTTGGATTGTGGGTAGCTACAGCCGATGGCGGTGATCTTCTTGAACTACCTGTGCTCACTTCTGTTCAGGATCTTACTTTTGATGATGGACAGATAAGCGTATTCCCCAATCCTTCCAACAGTGTTGTGAACTTCCACAGCAACGACAATATGGAGGAACTTCGTATGCTCGATCTGAGCGGACGGGTCGTTTACAGCAGTAACGTTGAATCTGACCAGCATCAGGTGAATGTGCGCAGTTTTGAAAGTGGAATTTATTTCGTACAGGTTGTTACCAGTGAAGGTACCTTTACCGGTAAATTGCAGGTTCAGAAATAAAAATCACCTCATTTGAATAAAATTCAGCCAAAAGGGAAGGTCTTCGGATCTTCCCTTTTTTGTTTTCAACCCTTCCACCAAAACTGTATCGCAGGGCTGCTCTCTACATTGATTTTCACGCATTTTCAACCACCAACCGCTAAACTCTGAAGCTCCATACCTTTTATATTGTGTAACATATAGTTAAATATTGCCAAAAACTTGTTTTTTTACACCTGCTCTCTTTTGTATATCGGTTTCCAATTTTATGATATATTAAAGATAAATGCCTGCCAACTGTCTTAAATCTTATCTGTAAAAAACAGATAGGTAATATTACCCGATCCATTTCTCTTGCTTTATACTTGATAAATCAAGTGATCTTACGATACAATATCTGGTCTTTTAGAAATAAATTTGTTTCATTCAGAATGTTATAAATTCTTTATGGTTCATAAATACAGATTTTTTCAAATAAGAAAATTGATAGAATTTAGTAGACTATGGTTTAATAGATAATTTTTTAACATGAAAAATAAACGCAGAAGAATAGTGCTACGGATATAAGAAACTGAATCAAAGAATATCAAAGCATTTGCCGTTTTTGTAAGTACAATTTAACGCAGGCAGTTATGAATAATATTTTCACTACATATGGCAAGACCCCCTCTCTAAAATGGTTCGTTGCCATTATAGTGATCTATTTATTATCTTGTCAATCTACTTTTACACAAACGCCTCAGTTTTCACAATTCTATGCCGCACCCCTTTATCTCGGACCTTCTTTTGCAGGATCTACCGATGGTAGTCGTATTGTTTTAAACTACCGTAACCAATGGCCTGAGATACCGGGTGCTTTTGTATCGTATGCATTTTCCTTCGATCATTATTTTCATAATTATAACAGTGGTTTGGGTGTACTCCTTTTCCGTGATCAGGCAGGAAGCGGAAGACTGGCCAATACCAGTGGCGGACTTTTGTATTCCTATAATTTTAAACTTAACCAAAACTGGTCGGTACGTCCTGGTATTAATTTCATGTATCAGGAACGTACGATTGATTTCAGCAAACTTGTTTTTGGTGATCAACTGGAGTTGGATGGTACCATTAATCCCTCTGGTAATAGCATGGAACCAATGGATAGAAGAGGGTATTTCGATGCATCTTCTTCGGTTCTGTTTTACAGCCAAACAGGTTGGGTCGGATTGGCAGCTGATCATATGATGATGCCCAATCAATCACTGTCATCGGAAGAGGAAAACAGGATTAAACCGAAATTCTCGGTTTTTGGAGGATACCGGTTAAATTACGGGAGTCGGTTATCTCAAAAAATTCCTGAAAGTATTTCCATTACAGCACTTTTTAAAAATCAGGGAACATTTAATCAGTTAGATGTAGGAGCATACTGGTCGAAAGATCCGGTCTCTTTTGGTCTTTTATATCGTGGAATACCCTTATTTAATAATCATGCAGGTGGTATTTTCAATAACGATGCATTGGTATTGATGGGGGGATTGAGACGTGAAAATCTCAGGATTGGTTATAGTTATGATTTCACTATCAGCAGGTTGATTAATAACACTGGCGGTGCACATGAGATTTCAGTAATTTATCAGTTTAACCAGGGACCACCTGCTAAAAAACAAAAAGCCATCCCATGTCCCGATGGTCAGATATTTTGGTGATAACCCAGCAGGGCTGGAACAGAAAGTTTTTCCCAATAACTAAAAACCTCTTTGTATATGCCATTTTTAAGAATTATATATGTTTTTTTTATCAGCATCTTTCTGCTGGATTCCTCAGCAGCACAAGAGATTTTTATTAGTGAAGATTTCGAAACCGGATTGATGCCAGCAGGATGGACACAGGAAAAGGTAAGTGGAAACCTGCTTTGGGATATCAGAACAGGTGCCGGAACAGATGCCGTTGGAAATCAACTTACGCCAGATACAGCAGCGGTAGGCAATTACAACATGGTTTTTCAAAAGCAGGGAAATAATCAGGAAATTACAAGAATCATAACTCCCGCTATCGATCTGGAACTGGCCATAATTCCTGAACTCACTTTCTGGTATGCTCTGGAACCTTTCCAGGGAACTGATTACCTTAAAATTTATGTAAAACAAGGAGAAGAAGGCCAATGGCAGCAATTGGCCAGCTATGAAACACCCACCTCCGAATGGCAGGAAAATTCTGTTATTATTCCTGCCGGTTCACCAGAAACATACATTGCTTTTGAAGGTATCAATAATTGGGGTATGGGCGTATGCGTAGATGAAATAAAACTGAAAGAAACAGTTGTACAGGAATTGTACCTCGATAGTGTTTCTACCATACAAGCCGGCAACGACAGGATTGCCGCCGGCACACAGAACAACCCCATCCTGAGAACTCAACTAAGAATCAAAGGCAATACAGGCGAATTTATTTTTGATGAATATACTGCCCACTCTCTTAATACAGACGATAGCGATATCGAAAACCAGGGCGTGAAATTGTATTATACATCCAATAGTATTTTCAATACTTCCCATTTGGTGGCAGAAGGAAACTTTGTAAATGGTTCGGTTCAATTCACTGATCTTGATTTAAATTTACCTGCCGGATATGCATATCTGTGGCTGGCATATGATGTAAAAGAAGATGCAGGAAACCTGAATATTGCAGATGCATCAATACCTGCCGGTGCTTTTGGTGTTTTCTCTGGTGTTCAGTATCCTTCGGTTGATCATGATCCGCCTGGCAAAAGAAAGATTTACCGTACACTTTTGTATGATGATTTTGATTCAGACAAAGGATGGGTATTAACAGGAGAGTTTGAAAGAGCTTCCCCTTCTGGTTTGGGGGGCAGTACATCTGGTGGGAATGGCCCTGCCGGAGCATCTCATCCATACAAAGGTACAAAAATATTGGGAACAGATATTACAGGATTGGGAGAATATCCTGGAAATTATGAAGACAATCTTACCGAAAGAGAATATCAGGCAATCTCTCCTTCTATGGATTGTTCCTACTTTACAGAAGTGAATCTGACGTTTTATCAATGGTTGAATGTTTATTTTTCTGGAACACTTGATAAAGCTACTATTGACGTGAGTACAAACGATGGACAAACATGGCAGGAAGTTTGGCGAAATGATGGTTCTAATCTTTTTGCTGTCGAATGGACAGAGCAGGAGATATCCCTTTCTGAATATGCCGCCAGAAAAGATAGTGTGAAGATTCGTTTTACGCTTGGTCCTACAACGGGTAGTCAAAATTACAGTGGATGGAATATTGATAATCTGATGATCTCGGGAAACTATCTTACCAAAGACATGGCTGTTACAGAATGGTTGTTTCCTTTGAGTGGATGTGGTTTGACCAGTGAAGAAGAAGTAGGGGTGCGGGTAAAAAATCTTGCTGCAGAACCTACTCCTCCCAATACGCTGATTAAATATTCTTTGGATGGTGGCATTACCTGGTACGAGGATGTTATCACTCAGTCTATTGAAGTAGGTGATAGCATTGTTCACGTATTTTCACAAAAGGCAGATTTCTCAGAACCAGGTCGCTATGACAACGTAATCGCAAAAGTAGATTTGCCCGGTGATCAGGATACTGAAAATGATGCTGTTTTTACTTCCGTTTTTTCTGTTCCTGTTTTGGAAAGACCTTATCATGCAGATTTTGCTGCCAGTGATGGTTTGTGGGATGCCGACGGTATCAACCACTCCTGGGTATGGGGAAATCCCTCCGGAAGCGTTATTGATACTGCTTTTGCAGGAGAGTATACATGGATCACCAATCATAACGGTCCTTACCATATCAATGAATATTCCTGGGTTACGAGTCCTTGTTTCGATTTTTCAGAAGCAGATTTTTCTGTCCTCGATTTTTATCTGCAATATGATACACCAGAGGAAGAAGATGGCATTGCTATACAATATTCCCTTAATGAAGGTATTTCCTGGCAAACGCTTGAACCTTTCAACGACACATTAGTCTGGAACTGGTATTCTCATGATAATATTGCTTCTATGAACTCCGCTTTTGGCAGTGGGTTGGGTTGGAGTGGTCAAAATGATGATTGGGAAAGATTTTGGTTGGTATTGCCCCCGGAATTATCAGATCATGAAGCGGTAAAGTTCAGATTTGTTTTCGCTGGTAACGACGAAACAGAAAACTATGAAGGAGCTGCATTTGATGATTTTAGAATCTACCGTGCTCCTGCTGATGTAGGTGTTTCCCGGTTAACAGATCCTGTGGATGATTGCATACTTTCCCACGAACAAACCATCACTGTAGAAATAAAAAACTATGGAATTAATAAAGTGCCCTCCGGAACTTCTATTCCGGTTGCATTGCAGGTTGATACCATGGAAACAGTGATCGAGAATTTTATGCCCGATCATGATATACTGCCTGGCGAATCCGCCCAATTTACTTTTTCGCAAACTTATGATCTCACCTCACCTGGCAATTATCCGGTGCTTACCTTTACCATGCTCGAAGAAGATACAAATTTTTATTCTGATCCTGAACACGGCACAAACGATAGTTTATCTGTAGATATTGAAGTTTTTGGTTTTCCTGAACCTGATCTGGGTGAGGATATCTATACGCTTGAACCTGATACCCTGATCCTGGATGCTGGAGCAGGATTTGAACATTATCTTTGGCAGGATGAAAGCAACGGACAAACTTTTGCAGTGCAGGATTCTTACAGTGCATTGTATTCTGCAACGGTAACGGATCAAAATCAATGCTCAGCAACCGATTCTGTAATGGTCTTCACACATGATTTGGCTGTGGAAGCTTTATTATCGCCTCAAAGTGATTGTGAATTACCTGAAACCTCCTTTGTAGAAGTAATGCTTAAAAATCACGGAGAGGGAACCATAGACGCTGGCATGGAAATTCCTCTATTTCTGTATTTTGAAGGGGAATTTGTAGATGCAGAAACCATTGTCCTGCAAACTGATATTGCCAGCCAGGATTCTGTTATTTATCAGTTCGATTCTGTTATTGACTTTACTAACCCTGAAGATGGATTTGATATTTTTATTGAGCATGGATATCTTGATGGGAATACCTCCAACAATTCACAATTGTTTGAGATATCAGAATACGGCTTTCCTTCCATCAACTTAGGGGATACAATCTATTCAACACAACCTGATACCCTTGTGCTTTCACCCGGAGATAGTTTTGATACCTGGTTATGGCAGGATGGGTCCTCTGATTCATTCTTCCAAGTAACTTCATCTTATAATCAAATGTACAGTGTTTCTGTTACCGATATACATGGTTGCCCTGCATCAGATTCAGTTCAGGTGATTACCTCCGATCTGGCAATTTCTGAGTTTATCAGTCCTGTAAGTTCATGCGAGTTTATTGAAAATGAGATGGTCAAAATCAAACTCATCAATAACGGACTGGATACAATACCACAGAATACAACAGTGAGGGTATCATTGGGTTTGGATGAAAATATGCTGGAAGTGGATACTTTAGTTTTACAAAACAGCATCCCTCCGGCAAAATCCTTTGTTCATAGTTTTGAAACCCGCCTGAATCTTACCACTGGCAGCGAATTCGAAATTTGGGCAACACATGATCTCACCGATGGTGTTTTCTCCAATGATTCACTGATTGTGTTACTGGAGGAATTGGGATATCCGGAGGTCTCACTCGGCGATGATATTTATACTACTGAACCCGATACATTGGTGCTTGATGCCGGCCCCGGATTTGAAACCTATTTTTGGCAGGATAGTTCTGAGGATCAATACTATGCTGTTGATTCTGAACAAACACAGGAATATATGATCGTGGTGACAGACGAAAACAATTGTGAAGCCATGGATGCAATTACCGTTTATACACATGATATTAAGATATCAGAGATCGTTTCACCTGTTACTTCCTGCGAATTAACCTCTGAAGAGAAGATAACTTTTGAGATCAGCAACACAGGTCTTGACAATTTCCGCCAAAAGGATTCCATCCCTGTTGAACTACAACTCGATGGTCTGTTGGTTGAAACAGATACTTTGTTTTTTGAGGAAGATATTGAACCAGGAGAGAGCGTCATGCATACCTTTGATGCTGCTTTTGACATGCAGCAATTGGGTAATTATCAAATCATGGTACGGCACAAAACCAAAGATGGTGTTGCTGAAAACGACAGTTTGCTTTCCAATATTGAGGTTTTGGGATATCCTGTGCTCGATCTGCCACATTATGTGTCTACCACTGAACCCGATACTGTAGTTTTAGACGCAGGTGAGGGCTTTGATGGTTATTTGTGGTCTGACGGCTCAGAAGAACAGTTGCTGGAAGTAGAAGATTATGGGGTATATACTGTAACCGTTTACAACGAAGCAGGCTGTGAAACTCAGAGTAGTATTCATGTGGTTGATGAGTTAACGGATATGGCAGTTACCCGCCTCATCAGTCCTGATACTATTTGTGCCGGTACAGAAGAGGTAGCGGTGAAAATGGAAATCAGCAATGTGGGTAATATGACCATAGCAGAGCAATCACAAATATTGCTTAGTTACCAGTATAACGATCAGGAAATCATTTCGCAGGTTTTTACTTTAGAGCAATCATTGCTGCCCGATTCATCTATTGTTTGTGAATTCGATACTCTAATAGCAGATATAGGCGATCATAGCTGGGAGATGAAAGCATGGATGGAGAATGCAGATGATGAATATGCTGATAATGATTCACTTTTTGTGGGCAGACCTGTTCATCCATTACCTCAACCATTGATGCAGGATGATATTTTCACCCTGCAATCAGATACTGTGGTGCTTGATGCCGGAGAAGGATATTCTTACTACCTGTGGGATAATGGTTCCCAGGATCGCTATTTTTCTGTTTTATCTCCTCATACCACCAAATACAGTGTAACGGTCCTGGATGATAATTTGTGTATAGGCAAAGGAGATATCTGGGTGAATACTTTCGATCTGGAAATGGAAAGTTGGAATCTGCCTGCTTCTGTTTGTGGAACCACCCACCATCAGGATAATGTTGAGGTAAATATGGTTAACAGAGGTGTGGATGCTTTCGATCAGGGAACCTCTGTTCCGGTGGAGGTATTTCGTGATAATGAACTTTTCAGAAATGCAGAATTTACCCTTCAGGAGACTTTACTTCCAGGCGATACTGTCAGTTTTAATCTTTCCATGCCGGTTTCTGCAGATCAACCTGGCAGCTATGACTATGCCATAAAAAATGGATTAAAGGATGCAGATGCTTTCAATGATTCTTTGATCTCAATCATAAACTTTTATGAACAACCTTCTGTTGACCTTGGTGAAGACATTCTTACCTCTATGCCCGATACCATTTTTTTGCATGCCGGTGAAGGTTTTCAATCCTACTTATGGCACGACGGGCATATGGATAGTTTCTACCCCGTCACTGATTTTGGTTTACACTGGGTATTGGCGACTGATCAAAATGGTTGTCAGGCATCTGATTCCATATGGGTGCAGATGAACACATCTGTTGATAAGTTTTCGGGCAACAGTAATCTGCGGATCTACCCAAACCCGGTGAAAACAACACTAAATCTTTTTATCGATAAACCTGATCAAAGAAAAGTTATATTTCGCATTACTGATAGTCAGGGTAGATTATACAAATCTTTAGAATTCGAAAATATGACGGATCAATTGACTTTTGATGTTTCTGATCTTTATCCGGGACTATATTTCCTGCACATAAAGCAGCCGGGCACAAAAAAAGTGATTAAGTTTATAAAGCACTAGTCTGTTGCCATAGAAAAACCGATTCGATTTTAACAACCGGTAAAAAAACATGTTACGCATTAATAAGTCATACAACAATCTGAATCTTTTCGATAGATTCTTTTCCTGGGGAGGACTTTTATCTGTCCTTTCATTAGATAAGGTTTGTGATGTTGTTTTTGGTTTGTTAAAAAAAAGACAGTTGTTGACCGTATTGCTTTTTGGAATTCATTTTCTTTTGCTTCCTTCTTTAATGCTTGCTTCGGAGACTTGCAGCGATCCCATTGTCATTGATCTCTCGGACGATCCAGAAGACACCCGGAGTGTTCCCTCGCCCGTTACCCCTGATGGAGCCTGTTGCGATATGCCCAATAACTTTAATTGCTTCGAACTTTTAATAGATCTTCATGAAGATGCCACATCTTTTAGCATTGATTTTACCACTGCCACGGGGCAATTGCAATATATGATCAATTGTAATAATATTACACCCGTTCCCTCTCCGCCTGATCCGCAAGTTATTCATTTTTGTCGCGACAATCCGGTCAATCCTGTCTCCGTAACTTTTTGCCGACCGGGCAGTGCTTCCTATGAGTTTACCGTTTCCTCCTTCCAGTCCGGAATTGATGATGTATCCATTGATCCTGTAGATCCGGTTTGTTTAGACGATCCTGCTTTTGAAATTACAGGAGGTACACCGGCAGGTGGTGAGTACTTTATCAACAACAGTACCTCTCCCTCCACCCATTTTGATCCTGCTGTTTATGGTGGCGGTATTCATACAGTACAATATGTCTATGAAAATGGATGTACTTCTGCGGTGGAAACAAATGTTACGGTCTATCCCTTACCTGATTTACAGTGCCCTGATGCAGAAATTTGCCAGGGAACTGATGCGGTGAAACTCTCAGACCTTTTCCCTGAATTGCCTGCTCCGGCAACTTTCCTGTATAATGGAGATACGGTAACCACCTTCACACCAGATACACCTGGAGAATTCGAATTCGAATATGTTTATAATCCTCATGGTTTGCAATGTCCTTCCACTTGCACATTCACCCTTACAGTTAATCCAACCACTGTCATTTCATGGGATGCTTCTCCTGAGTTTTGCGACAATAGTGGGTTGGTACCCCTATCAATTGCCTCCCCTTCCGGCGGTGTTTATTCCGGTGATTTTGTGGAAAACGGCAATGCTTTTAATACCGATGATGCCACACCCGGGAACTATCCCATTACCTATACTTACACTGATCAAAACGGATGTGTTGTGTCTTCTTCCGACACCCTGGTATTGCATTCCACACCCCAGGCAGAAGCGGGTAATCCCATGTGGGCAGAAATGTGTGGTACAGTAGATATTTCGGGCACCGCTACAGGAGGAAACGAAGATTATGATTACCTCTGGACCCCTTCAGTTATGGTTGAAGACCCGGAAGAGGAAAACACAACTACAGTACCCCTGGGAGCTACAACACACTTTTTTCTGACAGTTACAGACCAGAATGGTTGCAGCAGTACCGATACTCTTATCGTTGTCTTGGAAGAGGATTCTCCCACTCAACTGGAACCTTTTGAGGAGATGTGTCTGAATGAACCTTTTGTGGATCTTACCGGGGGCTCTCCTGAGGGAGGGAGTTATTACATTAACGACCAGGAATCCCCTTCAGTCTTTTTTATTCCTGAAGATCATGGTGCAGGACTACATAAAATCACCTATGTTTACACCAACTTAAACGGATGCACCAGCGCTGCCACTCAAACCCTTCTGGTAAATCCGCTACCGAAAGTAACCTGGGAAGGGATGGAATTTTGCAACTATCCGGGCAAAGAAACCTTGAAGGGGGCAATGCCTGAAGGTGGTATTTATGGAGGCAATCATGTTGATAATAATGAATTTAATATTGAAAATGGTGGACCCGGAAACTTTCTGGTCAATTACACCTATACCGATGATAAAGGATGCAGTGCATCGGCGGTTGCCAATATTACCGTACATGAATTACCAGAGGCAGATGCAGTTGCTGACCAACCCAATGTACCCGCCGGTGAAGCTGCAACCCTTGAAGCATTGGATACAGTTATGGGAGATTATATTTATCAATGGGAACCTGCTGTATTGCTCAATGATTCTGTTGGGCAGCAGGTGACAACACGACCCCTTTTGTTTGCCCAGAGTTTTGATCTCACCGTTACCGATCAGCAAACTGGCTGTGAAGCATCTGACCAGACGATGGTAAGCATTACGGGAGGTGAAGTGGAAATTTCAGATATTTTATATGCCCCAACCGTTTGTGAAAAAGATACATCACTTATAGAAGTTATTCCCAGCGGAGGAACCCCTCCTTATGAATATTTCTGGTACGAAGATGTTGCCCCCTGGGATGATGCCTCAGCAGATCATTTTAATACCAATACAAGCGATTCCTTATTGGAAATTAGTCCTTCAGTGGGTACACATCATTATTTTCTGGTGCTTTCCGATGCCAATGGTAAAGAGGCATATGATAGTGTTCAGATTCATGTTTCCTCTCTGCCTGATGTAACCCTGAGTGATTTTGATCCCGTCTGTGCCAATACACCTGAATTCAGTTTTGATAGTGCGGGTTTTCCGGAAGGAGGAAACTACCATTTCATCAATTATTTTGGGCAGCAAATACCGCCACCCTATGATCCGTATCCCTATTTTAATCCTGCAGACTTAGGAGAGGGCAGTTATACATTGGTTTACGAATATA
>CAYPFV010000107.1:0-11522 GCA_964410015.1 uncultured Bacteroidales bacterium | reverse complement strand
TTCGATTATCGAACAAAGGTGATCGGAGAAATATTTGGCGTTCCGGAGAAAGAAATTATCTGATCATCAATTGGAAAACTTTTATAATCATATACCTGAAAAAAAGTCTTGTTGGTGTGAAAGAAAAAAACAGTCTTGCAACTATCCGTAATTATTTAGTTGATGCTTTTTATTTGATCACCACTTTTTGAGAATGTTTTACTGAATTGGCATGAAGCGAAACAATATAAATGCCACTTCTGAAATTTTGGTTGGTGGTGATGGTTTGCATGAAATTACCATTGTCATCAGAAGTATGTTGGTTTGAGAATACTTCTTTGCCGTACATGTCAAATATTTTTATATCAATGTTCTCATAAGCTTTGGTTCCTGTGAGTGAGACCTGAAAAGATTGTCCTGCAACCGGATTGGGGAATACTGAGAAGGTCTCCTCATAACGTGGGTTTAAGATTACATATACAGGGTCTGAATAATCAGTTGTACCATCAAAATCTGTTTGTTTTAGTCTGTAGTAAGATTTTCCTTCCAGTGGTGTTTCGTCTGTGATTTCATAAGAAAGAACCTGATTGCTGTTTCCGTTTTCTGTCTTACTGTCTATAACATCAATTGCTTCATAATCTCTTCCGTTTATGCTTCGCTCCACAGTAAAATGGCTGTTGTTAATCTCTGTGGCCGTTTTCCAGTTTATATGAACCTGTTTTTTGTTTGCACGTGCGTTGAATTCCAAAAGTTCAACCGGCAGGGGATTGTTGTCTTGTGATGCACCAATAGAAAAGTACTTTTTGCTAAAATTCACAAGATTGCTTGTTACAGCACCATATCCATTGCCTGTCACATCATAGTTTGTCATTCCTCTGTTAACCCATTGTTGTTCATTTTCATTCCATTCTGCCACCAGCAATGTGTTCAGGTGTTCATCCAGCAGACTAACCGCTGTTTCCGGTCCCCAGTGCAAACTAACATATGCTTTTCCATTTACCGGACCTTCCAGGCTCCAATATTCTGTGCCTGTGATCTTTGCCAGACCTTCCTCCAGGTTTGCGTGATCCATTCCTGCATCAGAAGTTTCCTGATCGAAAAATTCTGCTGTCCAGTTTCCTGCGTTCGAATTCTCAGGATTTACAGTAATAAAGCGCGGTTTGTGATTCTGCGCTACGGGAAAAACATAATTTTCTGTTGAATTTGCAGGCAATGCTCTTGTAAGGGTTCCTTCAATAAAATGCTCTTTGCTATAGTTGGCCATGGCACCAGGGGCATCTGACGATAAAGTAAGCTGGCTGTTTTTACTGATCAGGATTCCATCATCAATAAAAAGGCGGTCTGTTATTTCCAGTCCTTCACCTTCCAGAATTACATTTTGTGGGTTTTGAATGTGCAGGCGTGAAATGGAATTGTTTTGGTTTTTAGATGTTTGCGAAGTAAAATTACCACTGATGGTTTGGGGTTGTTCCCCGTTCAAGACAAACAATGTATTTGAGGCATGCGATAGTAAACCTGCATCTGTTTCCAGCATGAGGTCACCTGCTATTTTTATCGTCTGATCTTCAGCGGTTTGCAAAATTGCGTTTTTTTGGATCGTAAGATCACCGTTTATGATCATGGATTGTGCCAGGGGCATAATCTTGCTTCCTGTGCCTGCTATCACCAGGTTGTTGTATGTGAGGTGATTTGCCGGAAGTATTCCTGCATTTCCGCTGAATATGATGGTTGATTTGCTTCCGGGCTTTATGAAATCTTCGTATCGTCCGTTGGGCAGGTTGATTGGGTTTCCGATACCTGTTCCTTTTATTTCCAGGGTTCCGTTGCCCTCTACAAATCCAAGGTTGTGGAAGGTAGTACCTTCTTCAATAGTGAGGTGTCCTTTAATAATTGTTTTATAAACTCTTTTCATGTCTTGAGAAATATACACAGAAACATCTTCTGGTATTTCAACAATCACACCGCTTGGTGGTGCTATATCAGAACCCCAAATATTGTTATTTTCCCATTCACCATTTTCACTGGCGATAAACCGGGGTACGTTTGCAGGAATGGCTGTTTCTTTGCCTGCTGTATAATATCCTGACAAAATTGAATTATCAACTCCTTCTGTGTGATTAAAAGTCAGGGTTTGATCTTCACCATTTATGCCTGCATCAAATTTTGCCCAGCTATCATCGTGCATTGGTCGTAATTGTGCGGTTAAATAATTTTGCGCATCTCCCGCACAGTCATTGCTCTGGTAATGGAAAACAATGTCGCCAGCAAAGATGTCTTCATTGGTCATATTGGTTTCTATTCCCCAGTAGTATTGCAATACTTTTGTAGGGTCGCAATCTTCAAATGCATCGTTAATGGAAGGATGGTGACCTGTAACCGGAAATATAGTGATACTTTTACCAGTTGGGAAAGTTGTCAGGTTTTTGATTGTTGCTCCTGTAAAAGAGTCATTAGTACCCAATGGGAAATACCATGTTTCGCTTTGAAGGTCTTCTGATGAAAACTTTTTGGTTATACCACCATCACCGAGGTTACCGCTTGTTTTAATCATACAGTTTTCATTAAAAGAGTTGTTGGTGCTTATTTTCGCGTTTTCTTCCATGAGCAGGCGGTGCTGACTTATATCCAAAATTCCATTTGTCAATACAAGTTCCTGTTTTATTTGTATGTTTCCAGTGGCTTTTACACTACCGGTTTTGTCTAGCAATAGTCTGCCAAATCTTCCAAACCCACTGATTTGTTGCTCATTTTCTCCAGTCATCATGATTCCACCTTCGCTGATTTTACTTATGTGGTCTCCTGTCATCAATACATTTCCGTAAACGGTTATTACATTACCCTTGTCATGGATTAATCCTCTTTTTAAGGTTAAATTGCCGTTAATTTCCAGAGATTGATAAATGTTAACTCCGGAGATAGCATCTATGTTGAGATTATGGAGTGTGGTAAGACCTGTTCCGCTGATATTCTGGTTATTGCCGTTAAGAAAAACTGTTTCTGTGTCTTCGCATTCGAAAGCACCATTGTTGATGATGTTTCCTCCCAGAAAGAGATCGTTGCCTCTGGTTTGAAAAGTGGAACCGTCTTCGATGGTCAGGTTGCCTTTGAGCAAATGTTTGAAAGTATGAAGATAAACAATGGGCATATTGTGTTCTGATATGATCAGGTTGCCTATGTCTGTTTTCATTCTTATGCCCATTTGCTGGGCTGCCATTGTATTTTCATTGCCCATGATAATGTTACCATTGCTATGGGATGTTTCTGGTTCAATAAACAAAGCAGGATATGAAGAGGAGGCACTGTTGGCAATGGTAATAGAGGCATTGGCTCCGAATTCAAATTCACTTCCTTTGTTCATAATCTCAAAGGTGGCTCTTTTACTTGCTTCTGGTGCTGCAGTGCCCGCTACAAAATTGCTGTTTCCTGTTTGCCTGTATTTTACAGCTGCATTTTCATTGGTAAGGTTTCTTCTGAATTGGCCTGTCAGGTAAATACTCGCATCATCCTGAATGTCAACCACTGCCGTAGATGAGGTGCCATAAATAAGGTTGCAATTGCTGTTTTGCTGTGGATTTTCATTCGCTGCGTTTTTATATCCCATCAACAATTGTGAATTTTCACGTAAAACAAGGGTACCGTTCAACAGGATATTTGTGTTGTTGATTGTACGTACCGTATTTTTACCTTCCACAATTAATGCAGAACCGGATGGGATGTGAAAACTGTTTCCATTGCTGGCAAGCAGAATGTCTTTAGCATAAGGATAATCCTGGTTGCGTTTGCTTAAAACGAGTTTCCCTTTTTTGAGTTGTATTGTCTGCTCCAGGTTTTCGTTGGGGAAGGTTACATTTCTTTTTACGGTGAGAGAGTGGGAGGGATCAGTGAAATTCAATACCAGCTGATTCAATTTCCAGGTGCCACCATATTGTCCTGATCCAAAGTTAAAATTATTGTTGCTTTCAATTATCATATCAACTTTGGATGTTCCATCTCCATAAAGGTCCATTTTTCCTCTACCCTGGCTAAGATTTTTTCTGAAGATGATGGTATGTGTTACCGGATCAGTGTTTTTTTGTGCTTCTATCAGGGCGGTTTCCCAAAATTTTATTTCGTTGTTTACTTCCACGGTCCAGGCATGGCCACCTGCAAATAGAAGTCTGTTGTAAGGATTGGCGCTGTAAGCATCTCTTTTAAAATTAAATAACCCTTCTATGATCAGTTTTCCATTTGCACTGGGGTTGGTGCTGAGTGTTGCAAATTGACGGATTTTTAACTGACCTTTCACTTGTGTTTCTCCCGGTGCCAGGGTTATAATGACTGGTTCACCGCTTTTACCATTACCGCATATCGTAAGGTTGTTGAAGGTTGTGAATTTTTCGGGAAGTGTAAAACTTTCACCATAAAATTCAATGTTACCGCCATTGTTAAAATGAAATACTTTCAGGTTTTCATGAGTACCTTTGGAGTTAACAGGAAGATTGGGTGATGATAGTCTCAAATCTCCTTTGCCTGAAAAGGATTCAAAAACATGTCCGGTGGTGTTTGTCAGGTCAAGCGTAGCATTGCTGGCTATTTTGATGGTTTCTGCACTTTGGTTTTTGTTTGAGATGGTGATAACATGGTTTTGTACAATTTCTACAATACTTCCTTGCCCGGGATATTTTTCAGGACCACCTCCGTTTTTTGTCCAGGTATTCTCATCTGTCCATTCTCCTGATGAATTGCTGGTAAATATGGGTGCTAAGTTTCCGTTACTATTGAAGTGGTTGTTTTCACCTGCTGTAATTTCATAGGTGATCAGTGGAACTGATCTGTATTGCAATGTTTTCGTTTTTTTGTCATAAGTATTAGTTATATCCCATGTATTGGTGCTGTTGCTTATCGTAGCTGTTCTGTATTTGTTGTCGTTTCCGTTAACATGTGATGCCGAGGCCTGGAGGTCAAGATCAAAGTGATGCTCATTGAGATTACTGTTATTGTCACTTTCCACACTAATATTCCAGTAATACTGTAATACTTTTCCTTCTACTGATGGATGATTTTTGTTTACAGGATATACGGTAATATAATTATTATGTTTAGATATTTGTCCTTCGCTGGTGGGGGTGATGATTACGGGTGTGTATTCATTTTTGGTACCCAGAGGAAATATAAAAGGATTGGAAGGATCAATGTTTCGCTTTTTTATATTTATCCTATATCCGCCATCGCCGGCAAGGCCATTGGTTTTGATCATCGTTTCCTTATTAAAATCACCTTGTAAAGGTATTTTCGTAGAAAGCATGTATGATCCCATGTCCAACACACCACTTTTTAATTCCATTTTATTCACATTAAAATCATCGGCAGAAGTAAATCCTGCCGGGTTGTCAAGAATAAAGTTCAGGAATCTGTTATTCTTTGCATTTCGCAGATTAGGGATCAATAAGGTTTGATGTTCATTTCCTTTTATGTGTACAGTTGTATTATTCCAAATTTGTGCATGTTTTGCAGGCATTTTGTCAATGGTTACGTTTCCTCTAAGTTCAAAGTCCAGATTGTTAAAATATATTTTTGATTGTGCTCCGTAATGGGTCAGATCGCCCTCAGCGATCCAAACTACGGTATTGTTTTCGCGATCGTTCTTTTTAATACCAATATTTCCTGTTTCCTGGTCGCTTTGCCTTAATTTGTTGATAATGGTGTGGAATGTGGTAAAAGTATAATCTTTGTGAATGTCGAGAACAGTTTTTTGTATGCCATTTTCACCGCTAAAATATTCAAAATGAGTAGTATTTTCACCATGATGATATTTTGCGTTTTGCTTTATAGTAAAATGCCCGCCCAGTATAAGGTCATTCCCATCGGCATCAAAAATTGCATTTTCGTGTAATGTAAAATGATTAGTGATCACAAGTTTTTGGGCTTTTGACACGCCATGCTTATGAGATATATCGGCAAGTTGCATTTTACTGTTATTTTCCGCAAAAACATCCAAATTGTAAAAAGGAGCTGTGCTACTCAATCCAAAAGTGCTGTTTCCTGTAATATGTATCTGTATATTGCCACCCGATACATGCATGTTACTTTCAGAGACTCCAATAGCAATGCCTTTGTTGGGGGAAAGGGGTTTTCTTACAATCAGTGTTCCGCCTGTCATCCTGAAAGCCTGTGTTTCAAGAGGAATCGAAAACCTCGGATGAGAACTGTTACCGCCATTTTCACCATCTATATCTACAATGCCGCCTGTTTGTGTCCAGCTAAGTTGATGATTACCAGCGTTATTAGAAGGACGCAATTGGGTGGCTCTTAATCGGCCACCTTCTATTAATATGTTAGAAGTTTCACGATAGATTATACCTGCTGAAGTGCGTGTATCAAGTAAACCAGCGGTGATCTTCAAGGTACCCAAAACAGTGATTGCTGTATTGTTTGATTTATTTCTTGTGGTATATACTTTGGCGCCATCTATCCAAAGGGCACCATTAAGAGGAATGAAAAAGTCGTGACCGCCACTGCTGAGTTCTTCTATCTCAATTCCTTCCCTCAAACGAAGGGTTCCGTTTTTTATCCAGAGTGCTTTTCTTATTTCCGGGTTGGGGTTGTTCCCTGCATTACTCAAATCTGTTCTGTAATAAAGCTGGAAAGCTGTATGCTGTACCTCCAAAGTATATGTTTGATCCTCTCCTTTGTCAACAATCATTCTGTAAAAACCCAGTTGATTGCCCCTTCCGCTGATCACATTATGCGATTCACCCTGAAAGGTGAAAATTGCTGCACCATTTTGAGATTCCTGATATTGTCCGGAATTGCTCAGTAAAATATTGCCATTGGCAGTAAGATCTCCTTTAAGGAAAATCTGATGCACCTCATCATTTTGATCTACACCAAGAGATACATTTTTTCCTACCTTCATATTGCCTTCAATATCAAGGCGGATACCTTTAGAAACTCCACTTAGTTCAAGTGAAAATAAAGCCTGATCAGAGGTGTTTCCAAGGGTAAGATCACCGCTTATGGTTAGGTCGTTCTTGACCTTCATAGTTAAATCTTCTGGCCCTTTAAAAGAAATTTCCAGATTATTTGCAGTTTGAAGATGTTCTGATAAAAATATATCCTCGTATTCCTGGTCTAACTCTATTTTAATATTCCCACCTTGTTCACTACCAAAAGAATTATTTTCTGAAACTTCGGGGAAGTAATTCTGATGAATAACAATTTCTCCGCTACCGCTAAGTTCTTTCAAGGGGTTTTCAAAATAATGACTACCCATTATTAACCGGCCACCTTTGCGTATCTCAATACTGAGATCTTTAACCGCCACATTTTTAAACATCCTTACCGTTGTGTTTTCTGTAATGATCAAATGGTCACCCTCCTGAATCGTTACTGTTGGGGAAGTGATATCTTCACCATTTTCTGATTCTGTCCATGTATTTTCATTGTGCCAGTCACCATCCCATAGGTGTATGTCCTTATAGCTATAGTAAGTGTTTTGTGCTGATGCTAATTGTGAAACAGTCAATAAGATAACGATAATTGCCTGATAAAGACTTCTTTTGTGTGTGTTTTCGTGTTTCATATTATCTATTGTTATTTGTCGATGAACTTATTTAAAAGTTCTGCTGTTGTTATGTGTATGCAAAAATACTTATTTTAATTGTAGTAAAAACCCTTATTGAGTAGGTGTTTTTACCTGTTTTTTGTTCCTGGTCATTACAGGATAAAAAACCTGCCTTGTATGTGCCTGAATGCTTGAGGTATATGTGTAGATTTGGCTTATCATTGATAATACTGGTTAATTTGTTTAATATTTGTAGCACAGAGGGTTTTCATTGAGTAGATGAGGTTGTTGAAAGGGTGCAATAACACTGTCATTTGCATTGCATAAAAGTATAGCGTGCAAAACATCAAATATGACCAAAAATGATAAACTATTACCGGGTTTGGGGTTAGTTCGCAGTTTGGTAAAGGGTTATGTTAACAAGAGTTGCGACAATGCTTTCAAAAGACCACCAATATTAAACGAGATGCTTTTTTCTTCTGCCTTTAAATTAACCTCTCTGATTTTGACTAAATTTTGAATAAAGATGAGACCCCCCCCCTATGCAATAAAAAGTTATCATCATAAAATAATGGATAGATTAAAAACTATTAAAGTACCTGGAAATAAGTAATTTCAATCCACCTGTTTTGCATTCTTAAACTATGACTGTTATTGTAAACAGGTTTTCTCGGTTATAAGCATTGAAAAGGTTTTCTGAAAAATTTTCTGAACATGCAGATGGAATCCATCGAACTTCTCCCCATCATCCATAAACTAACCGTTGATTCAAGTACCGTACAGTTTGACTTTGATCGTAAGATGAATACCAGATATTTGAAGATTGATATGCAGTAATAATGTAAACCCAAATCTATTACACCAAATTTACGTTTATCACTGCATCATTACCCGCCCTGCAAATGGAAAGTATATCCAGGAAAAGTATCAGTATGGGCAAGAAACCCGTTAAACAAAGAGATAAATGATTACGCTGAAATCTTGCCGGCAATGGATTAAATTTGGATGGCAAACAAGAGTCTGATCTTCCCCGAAAATTATTCCTCTTATACCCTGACACCGGAAATGGTGAACCATTTTTTTGGGCGAAATCAACTATTATGAGCGCAACCCAAACTAATGGAATCGATGAAAGATCGCGCGAAATTGCTCGAACAACCAAACAACCATACGCCCGAATAAATTTTTACAGGAGAATAAAATCATTTATGCTTGTCAGAAGAATATTAGAAAGGTTGGTTGATAGACCAAATATTACAAATGGTTTGAACTGGTGGAGAAGAGCAAAAAAAAAATTGGAATAAAAAAGCAGAATTATGAGTCAACTCTGAAAAGTTTATTATCCACATATTACACAAATTATCACTAATTTATATCGTAGATTACCAGACTAATAAGAATTTAATATTTTCACTAATTAATTATTGTCAGCAAAAAAACACTTATTTTATGTGTCCTTGATAAGAAATCGTCAAAGACAAGGCTTTCGAAGTTTTTGAATCTAAGGAGTTTACTTTTCGTAAATGACTTATTCAAAAACGAGAATAACGCAGTATTTGGCGTTTTCTTGCAAAGACTAATTAAAAAAAAACTTATCAGAGCAGACTCATATTTTGAAAAAAAATTCCGGGCAAATAAATGATATTAAAAACAGGAGATTGGGTGAAGATATTCTGATATGTTTTTAAAGTCTATGCATTGTTTCCAGATAAGTGCACATCGAGTTGTGGAAAAGGAATATTAATTCCTTCTTTTGCGAAGGTCTTATAAACTTTTTCATTCATATCGAAAAATACACCCCAGTAATCAGATGCATTAACCCAAACTCTTACTGTAATATTTACTGAACTGTCTGCCAATTCACCCAACGCAATAAAAGGTTGTGGATCGAGAAGTATACGTTTGTCTTCAGCAATAAGTTGTAAAAGTATTTTTTTTGCATGGTCGAAACTGTCGCCGTATCCAATACCAAAACTCCAATCGACCCGCCTTTGAGGTTGAGTGGAATAATTTGTTAATGATTGTGTGGCTAAATCTCCATTGGGGATAAAAATGGTAACGTTATCGGGGGTTTTTAATATAGTGAGAAATATCTGTATTTCGCTCACTGTCCCTGAATAACCTTGTGCAGTAATGTAATCTCCTACCTTAAAAGGTTTAAATATCATCAGCAAAACACCACCGGCAAAATTCTGGAGTGTCCCGGAAAGTGCCAGACCAATTGCTAGTCCTGCGGCACCTAATATGGCAATAAAGGAGGTCATCTGAATACCAACCATCCCCATCACACTTACAAGAAGTAAAATTTTCAAGGTTATGGAAAGTAAACTTTTGAGGAAAGGTTGCAAAGACTTGTCAATGTTTCGTTTTTCAAGTGTTTTCCGAAACCATTTGTTGAACCAGGAGATGATTTGAAGACCTGCCAGCAGTACAACAATGGCACCAATTACTTTGGGCCCGTAATTTAGGATAAAATCATAAGCCTCTTGTTGAAAATTTTCCATCTTTAAGTTTTTAATATATTATATTATTATTGAGCACCTTTTCGAAACAATGAAATGAATGAAAAGTTCTGCCCAGGTGCAAATTTTTTATACAAAAAAAGACTGTGCGATATCCACAGTCTTTTTTTTGTTTTATCAAAAAACAGTTTATGTTAGATTAATACCTTTTGTTTCAACAGCATTGAACCATATTTGCTTTTTTGCAGATATTTTTAATTGATTTGTAAATATGATTGCTTCAGTACATTGGTGTCATCAGTGGTGTTTGACTTAAAATGTCATAACTATTCATTGGCAAATACTTCTATCCTGCTAATCTGCCAGGCACTTGCTCCGCCGGTGGTACTTGTATATTTCAGTGCAATGTGTATGTTTTGTCCATCAAATTGTGAGATATCAATATCACCACTGTCCTGATAAGTCCAGCTATTACCTGTAGGTCTGTTAAATCCGGATAAATGCACCCATGTACCGGATTGCGTAGGGTCTGAATTGTTGTAATTAGTGGATACGAGAATTTTAAGATCGTCGTATTCGGTGAGGTAGTTTATGGCTTCCCTGATTTGTAATGTTGCGTTGGTATGGTTGGTTAGGTCGATAGATGGCGATACTAACCAATCCTCATTCTCTTTTGGCGATCCTGCAAATCCATTCATGTATGCCGAACCACCATCATAAGTTTCATGTGTCCAGTCCTGCTGGCCAGTTATATTAAAAGAGGTAAAAACACCCAGATCGTTGTCAAAATCTTCTCTAAAGATTGATTCTGAAGGTTCGGGTGTTTCGCCTTCAATAAAATAATCACTGGTTTCACGCATGCCGGGTACTCCGAAATAAGCAGTAAGATTACCCTTCAGTTTTACCAATGATCCTAATCTTTCCGGGTTTGATACAAGGTTAAGCGCATCTCTTACCTCACCAACCGGAAGTTGTACGATCAGTATATCACCCATGTTTGTTTCATCGGGGGAGTCGGCGATCATCAGGTTGGTTGCTGTTCTGAAAGGGGTGTTGAAATTTTCTTCGAAAGGATCTACATCCGTTTCCATAACCCCAACAATGTATCCCTGGGTCCAAACTCCACTGCCGCTGTTGTTGTTGATAGCAGAAGCAACATTAAATGGGTTTTCAAAGGTGCCATCCCCCTCCTCACCGGTATCAACAGTACATCTTTCTCCATTGAGATCTATATCTTCGTATTCATTAATGATCAACTGATAATCATTTAGAAATTTGGTTAATACACCAGTGATGCTGCCATTTCCCTCCGGAAGGGTAAAGCCCGCAAAGTCAGCAAAACTGCTTGTTCTTACAATGATGGTATTGCCCTGGCAATCGGTAAGGGTTCGGTTGGTGGTTTGGTTGGGTTCGGCAAAGGTGTTTCCCAATTGATTTTCAGTAAATTGTACGTTGTTAAGTATCACCTTCTTGTAAATGTGCTCATCATTGTTTCCCTCAGGGAGTATCTCAACAGGGGAGGGTAACCCGCCGCCGGG
>CAYPFV010000106.1:0-11726 GCA_964410015.1 uncultured Bacteroidales bacterium | reverse complement strand
TAATCTAAATATTGAAAATTATAAACAGATGAACCGAGCCATGACAAAGTTTTTGTCACACACGCACATGATTATAATGCGGGCATGTAAAGCATGCAGTCAGACTGTTGGCGAGCTCCATCTGACCTATTTAATAAAATTATAAACAGATGAAAAAAAGAAAAATTCTTATTACAGGTGGTGCCGGATTTATTGGAAGTAGTCTGGCAGAAGAATTACTGAAAAACCCCGACAATTACCTGGTTTTAGCAGATGATCTTTCAACCGGAAGCAGAAGAAAACTACCTGAGATAAACACTGATCGGTACAGATTTGTAAAATGTGATGTGAATAACTACCGGGATATAGCAGAAGTAATGCTGGCCAATCATTTCGACTATGTTTTTCATTATGCTGCATTTGTGGGTGTAAAACAAACACAGAACAACCCTATCAAAGTTTTGAATGATCTAAAGGGTATTGAACATATTTTGGGGTTATGTAAAAATTCGAGTGTAAAAAGGATATTTTTTGCTTCCTCTTCCGAAGTATATGGCGAACCTGTTAACCTTCCACAGAATGAAGAAACTACACCTCTTAATTCGAGGATACCCTATGCTGTAGTGAAAAATGTTGGTGAAGCATATCTGAAATCATACAAAAAAGAATTCGATCTTGATTTTACCATCTTCAGATTCTTCAATACCTACGGTCCTAAACAAAGCACAGATTTTGTCATGTCTAAATTCATTGCATTAGCCATGAAAAATAAACCCATTCCTATTTACGGTGATGGATTGCAAACCAGAACTTTTTGCTATATTGACGATAATGTGGAAGCAACAATTAAAGCACTATATGGAAACCTGTACATAAATGATGTTGTGAACATAGGGTCAGATTTTGAAGTAACGGTGATCGATCTTGCCAAAACGGTCATCAAACAAACAGGTTCTCATTCGGTGATCAAATATCAACCACCTTTGCCCGAAGGCGATATGAGAAGAAGGTTTCCCGATGTCGACAAAATGAAAAAGTTACTTCAACGCGATCCTGTTCCTTTGGAGGAGGGTATCAGAAAAATTCTTCAAAATAGTAATTATATAATTTCAGGCGAAGAAAAAGATATTTGATTGTTAAAAAGTTTACCCCCACATCTGACATGATGATTTATATTTATAAAAGCAAAAAACAGAAAATATAATCTTGTTGCATAAAAAAGAACAAAATGTCGTCAAAAGTCAAAGAACTTACACAAATGATCAATCAGTATCTTGATGATATTGAAACAGTAAAAGAGCCCAGGGAACTTTACCTTCCTGTGGAGTATTGCCTTGGTAATGGTGGCAAAAGAATCAGACCAGTAATGGCCCTTATGGCGTGTGATATGTTCGGTGGAAACATTCAGGAAGCACTTCCTCCTGCAGTGGGGTTGGAAATTTTCCATAATTTCACACTTATGCATGACGATATTATGGACGAAGCACCCCTTAGAAGAGGAAAACCTTCTGTGTATAAAAAATGGAATGCCAATACTGCTATTTTATCTGGCGATGTAATGTTTGGAATGGCAGTGAAGCATATATCAGAAACACCCTCCCAACATCTGAAAACGGTCCTGGATCTTTTCAATCAAACTGTTTTGCAAGTATGCGAAGGCCAGCAATACGACATGAATTTTGAAACCCGCGATAAGGTTACAGAAGAGCAGTACATCAATATGATCAGACTGAAAACGGCTGTGTTACCCGCCGCATGTCTGAAAATGGGAGCAATTATTGCGGGTGCCCACCCCAAAGAGGCAGATATGATCTATGATTTTGGACAAAATGTTGGAATTGCTTTTCAAATCAAAGACGATTGGCTCGATATTTTTGGAGACGAAAAAACATTTGGGAAAAAAAATGGCGGAGATATTATTGCAAATAAAAAAACATGGCTTTATGTGAAATCTTTTGAAATGGCAGACCAAAACCAACTGCGTGACCTCAGAAATGCTTTCACCAACAGAATTTTTAATCCTGAAGAAAAAATTAACATGGTGAAAAATGTGTATGTTCAACTTGAACTGGATAAAAAAGCCATTGTGAAAATGGAATACTTCAACCAAAAAGCATTTAAACTACTCGAAAATATCAATCTATCTGCACAAAAAAAAGAATACCTGAAAAAATTTGCCGAAAACTTACTGAAAAGAAAGATATAATTATACGGGTATTGTTTATCTTTGTGCGTTTTTTTCCTGATTTACCTTTTCAGGAGTGGGTAAAAAATGTCCCCCTTTTACTGACATTTTACTTTCATATTATGCATTCTAAATCCTTAAAAAAATCGTATGCAAGAACAATATCCCACACATATCTATTCTGAAATTGGCGAACTCGAAGCAGTAATCGTTCATACACCTGGAAATGAAGTAGAGAATATGACCCCTGGTAATGCCGAAAGGGCTTTGTACAGCGACATCCTCAATCTTTCGGTGGCATCAAAAGAATATGCTCAGTTTAAGGGAGTTCTTGATAAAGTTACCAAAACATTGGAAGTGAAGGACCTTTTACTTGATGTTCTGAAAAATGAAAAAGTAAAAAAGAATCTGATTAACAGGATATGTAGCGATGAAACTACTCAGTGTATCAAAGAATATTTGTTTTCCCTTGATGAAAAATCACTCTCTATGCAACTCATAGAAGGAGTGAAAAAAGAAGAAAATACCCTTACCGGTTTTTTGAGCAAGGAAAGATTTACTTTGCGACCACTGCACAACTTTTTCTTTACCCGCGATGCCTCAATGTCTGTTTACGACAGTGTTTTTATTGGAAAAATGAATTCTCCCGTAAGACTGCGCGAAAGCCTGATCATGGAATGTATTTTTGATTATCATCCGCTGTTTAATACACGAACGATCAATGTCTCACAAATTGTAAACAACCCTGAAACTATTAGCCTGGAAGGCGGTGATGTGCTGGTGGCAAGACATGATATTCTCCTGGTAGGTATTGGAGCCAGAACAACTCCCCAGGGAATTGATTTTATTCTGGAACAGTTAAAAAACAAAAATGAATACCAGCACATAATTGTACAGGAATTACCTCATACTCCCGAATCTTTTATTCATCTCGATATGGTTTTCACATTTCTGGATATGGATATGTGTGTAATTTATGAACCTGTAATCATGAAAATGAACAGATATCAAACTGTTCATATTTACTCCGAAGGTGGTAACGTGAAATTTATCAGAGAAGAAGAAAATCTTCTTGTTGCACTGAAGAAATTAGGAATGGACATGAAAACTGTTTTGTGCGGTGGTGGCGACGATACCTGGACACAAGAAAGGGAACAATGGCATAGTGGTACCAACTTTTTTGCACTGGCACCCGGGAAATTAATGGGATACGCCAGAAACAACAGAACCATCGAAGAACTTAGCCGCACAGGTCTGGAGGTAATTAAAGCATCGGATGTGATAAAAAACAAAGTAGACCTGAATGAATACCAAAGATATTTGGTGGCATTTGATGGAAGTGAACTGTCCAGAGGTGGAGGAGGTGCAAGATGTATGACAATGCCTGTGAGACGAAAACATGTAAACTGGTGATTCTTTTTCCATCTTCGGATAGAGCAGCAATAAATCAATCAGAGAAATATTCCGGTTTTTTTTAATCTCTGCCCGTAAAAGAATAAGTTGGCTTACCTGCCAGTGAGGAGTTTTTTACCGGGCGATTGGCCATATAAACTCCCAATATGATGATGAGTATCCACAAAAAATAAGATAATCTGATTGTCTCACCATCAACAATCCCCCATATAATCGAAACAACAGGCATCAAATAGGTTACACTGGAAGCAAAAAGTGCCGAGGTGCGTTTAATGATCCAGAAATTGGCTATTACCGCCAGGGCAGTGCCCAATACGGATAAAATGGTGATATAACCCAAACTAGGCAGCGCCGCAGGAATGTGAATCATTCTGTAAATGAAATCTGTTTGCACAGTCAGAAAGATAATTGACGGAACACCTATGAAAACAAATGCCAGCGAGGCAATGGTAATGGGATCATAGCCGGTAAGGTAGTTTTTGATGAAATTCATCTGCATGGCATAACACATGGTTGCCAGTATGATAAGCAAAGCAGGTATGAGGTCAATATTAAGTGTAGCTCCTCCTGCTGTATACAACAAACCCGCTGCCCCTGTAAAACCTGTTAAAACACCGGTAATGTTTATCCAACGGGTACGTCTTTGGAAAAACAAAATGCCAAATACGAGAGTGAAAAGTGGAGTTAAAGAATTCAGGGTGCCGGCCATATAACTATCCATTCGCGTTTGGGCAGTAGCAAACAAAAATGCCGGTATAGCATTGCCCAACAGTCCTGCAATTATAAAAAGATGGAAGTTTTTAATCCTGATCTTACGAATACGGCTTAGGGCAAAAGGCAATAGTGCCAAAAAGGAAATAGAAACACGCAATGCGCCTACTTGTATATTTGTAAAACCTACCAGCCCTTTCTTAATTAGTATAAATGAACTGCCCCATGTGAGTACAAGGCCAATTAACACAAACCAATCTGCTGTAGCCGGTTTATTTTCTGCCTGCATTTTTTCCTGTGAGTTTTCTATGCATTTTTTATTGGTTTCCTCTCACCAAAATGAACCTAGATTTTTTGATTAAAATCATTAGTTTATTATTCAAACAATCTTAAAACATCATTGAAATTGGCAAACAGGATCAGTGCAAGCAAAAATATCATGCCCACCGTTTGGGCATATTCCATAAATTTATCACCAGGTTTTCTTCCTACTATCATTTCATACATCAGAAACATTACATGTCCGCCATCGAGTGCCGGTATAGGTAAGATATTCATGATAGCAAGTATAATGGATAGAAAAGCCGTGATAGTCCAGAAATGAATCCAATCCCATGTTGGCGCAAAAATACTTCCAATGGTGATAAAACCGCCAAGACTTTCTGTTGCCTTTACCTCGGGACGGAAGAGTAATTTTAGTTCCTGAATGTAATTGGTGGTGGTGGTCCAGGCTTTGGTAGCTCCGGCTGGTATGGCAGAAACAAGGGAATAATTCCGTTTTTCGAACTCGAATAACTCATCAAGAGGTTTTATATAAACCCCTATCACTGCTTCATCTTCGGGCAGGGTTACAGAAAATGTTTTCCTTTCATTGTCGCGCATTACATGAAGATCAATCTGCTGACCGGCATAATTGACTATTTCTCTGCGAAACTCTTCAAAAGACCATGTTTCTGTATCGTTGATACCAATTATGTGGTCTCCTTTTTTTACTCCTGCTTCTTTGGCAACCGATCCTTCAACAAAGTCATTGGCAATAAATGGAAACCGGAGACTGATAAATCCATCTCCCCTGTTCGATATCAAATCAGCAAAAAAATCCTCCGGAACGTTAAGGGTTTTTGTTTCGCCATTTCTTTCTATGGTTACCATATTAACATCCCCAACAATAAATTTCCGGGGAATCTCCATAAAATCTTTTACTTCCTCGTCGTTGATGTACAATATTTTATCTCCTGTCTGCAAGCCAATATCCTGGGCCATTTCGTCAGCGATAATGCCATATTGGGCATTTTTTGCGGGGAGGTATTCCTCACCAACAAAATAAAGCATAAATATGTAAATAATAATTGCCAATATCAGGTTGAAAACAACTCCTGCCACCATGATGATGAGCCTTTGCCAGGAGGGTTTTGACCTGAATTCCCAGGGTTGGGCAGGCTGTTTCATTTGTTCCTTATCCATCGATTCATCTATCATCCCGGATATTTTTACATAACCTCCAAGGGGTAGCCATCCCATGCCATATTCAGTATCACCTATTTTTTTCTTAAACAACGTAAACCAAGGGTTAAAGAATAGGTAAAACTTTTCAACGCGGGTGTTGAAAAAACGTGCTGCCAGGTAATGCCCCATTTCATGAACAATAACCAAAATGGATAAACTGAGAAAAAACTGAACGACCTTAATTGCTATTTCCATTATTTGTTTGATGTGTTTGTTTGATTAACAATTTGTTTGGGCAAATCTATCTTTGCCGTATATAATATCTTTTGCCAACTTGCGTGCTTTTTTATCTGTTTCACATAACTGATCTAGGTTAGGGTCTTTAATGAATTCTATTTGTTCCATGCAATTTTCAATGACTTCCGGCATCTCTAAAAAACCGGTCTGGTCTTTTAAAAATGCAGAAACAGCTACTTCATTAGCGGCATTGAGAATGCAAGGCATATTTCCATCCTTTTCCATTGCCTGGTAGGCTAAATCAAGATTTTTAAAGTTTTTTTTATCCGGCTGTTCAAATGTAAATTCCGGGTAATCAAGAAAATCGAATCTCTTAAAATCTGACTTTATCCTGTTGGGATACCCAAGGGCATATTGAATAGGCAGTTTCATGTCTGGTAGTCCCATTTGTGCTTTGATTGATCCATCTTTAAACTGAACCAAAGAATGGATGATGGATTGTGGATGCACAATAACCCTGATTTGATGAGGATGCAAACCAAATAACCATTTTGCTTCTATTACTTCCAGTCCTTTATTCATTAATGATGCTGAATCAATGGTTATTTTACAACCCATATCCCAGTTAGGATGTTTAAGAGCAGCTTCTTTTTTTACATTTTTAAGATAATCGCGGGTTTTACCTCTGAATGGTCCACCACTGGCTGTAAGATAAATCAATTCAATTGGATTGTGAAATTCACCCGCAAGACATTGGAAAATGGCTGAGTGCTCTGAATCTACGGGATAAATATTTACACCATATGTTTTTGCTGTTTGTGTAATCAGATTTCCAGCTACAACCAGGGTTTCTTTATTTGCTAATGCTATATTTTTCCCGGCTTCCATAGCTTTTAAGGTTGGCTTTAACCCGGCAAATCCTACCATTGCTGTAAGTACAATGTCAACATTGTCAAAAGCAACCACTTCTTCCAAAGAGCTTTCTCCACAAAACACTTTTATCATATACGGATTAAGTGCTTCATTCACTTTGTCATAAAGTTGTTCATTTCCTATGACAACAGCATTAGGACGATGTTCAAGTGCTTGTTTGATAAGCAATCCTGCATTATTTTGAGCGGTTAGTATTTCTACAGAAAAATACTCTTTATTTGCACTTACCACCTCCAGCGCTTGTTTGCCTATGGAACCAGTTGATCCGAGTATTGCAATGCTTTTAGTTTTCACTTTTTATTATTGTATTTGTTTTTCACTTTCCGAAAAAAGTAAAGTTTTTCTTTTGCATTCAATTTGTAGAATCCTATTACCCCAACGGATCATTTTATCAAAAGACAATGTAGTCAACAGGATTTACCGGGTTGCCATTATACCACAGCTCGAAGTGCAAATGAGTGCCGGTGGTAATAGTACCCGTATCTCCTATAATAGCAATTGCTTCGCCTGCTTTTACGAAGTTGCCTTCTTCTTTAAGCAAGCTGCTGTTGTGCTTATAAACCGAAACCAGATTTCCCTCGTGCTGCACTCCTATGGTATAACCAGTGGCAAGTGTCCATGTGGCAAATACTACTGTGCCATCAAGTATAACTTTAACAGGTTCGCCCTCATCAGCAACAATATCAACACCATAATGTCTTTCTCCAGGATTATAATGGTTGGTAATGATTCCCTGTAAAGGGGTGAAAAATAAAAACTGAGAAAGAGACCTTCCAGGCGTTTCTGTAATGGGTACTTCATTTTCAGTTGTTATGGAATTTTCTTTGTTTTCAAACTTAAGTCTGAGCAATGAATCTTCCCTGGAGCGCTTTAATTCTGATATCTCAAAAAAGTTTTGATCTCTGATCGAATCAGGCATATAATCTACAATTTCCCGCCCCTCTATAATATTTCTGATATTATGGATGTAAAGGTCTTTGCTTCTCAATTCATTTTGTAGTGAATCGGCTTTGATGTTTAGTTCGCGCAATATCTTTCTTGTATCGAAATCTGCATAACCCGGAATATACTCTTTGAGCGGTGTAAAAGCAATCAAATAGGTAGTCAGAACTACGAGAAAAATTACAAGTGTTCCAAAAAAAACGAAAACATTAAACCGTGTCAGGCGAAAAGAAATTTTTTCTTCCAGATTTTCATCGTTCATCAAAACCAGCCGGTATTTGTCATGAAGCTTGGAAAAAAATCCCTTATTGGTTTTCTTGTGGTTGAGCATTACAATTACTTTTCTTTTTTTAAAAATGATGTGTTTTTATATTCATGTAACACATGAAAACTCATATTATAGTGTTGTAGATTATTTATCTAAAAATGTTTCATTTTCCAAAGATTAATCTTTTATTTGCAAATATCGGAAAATAAATGTTTTTACTGGTATATTGCTGTCAATAATTTCCGTTTGTTCAAACGGTATGCTACCATAGCCTTAACAGATAGGTTAAAGCTTATTTTATCTTGTTAAGAGAAAATTTCTCTGATTGTTCTTATTAATAAGATATAGCATTGAAATAAATTGTAAACAACAAATCAAATTACAAACGGATAAAATAATTTGGTCAATAAAATGTTATTCACTTACCAATGCTTTGTCTGTTTTGTTTTTTTATGGGAAAGCAGGATCAGGTTAAAAAATAAAGTTGGTCTGGTGCTTTTTTCAATCAAATTTGTCGTATAACTTTGTGAATATCTTTTTTGTTTGTCCGTTTGAATATACCTATGAGTGATATAAATCAGATTTTCAGGTTCAGGATAATCTTATCAGGAATTATTATACTTTTAGCAGTCGGGTGTTCTACCCAAAAGAACACCTTTGTAAACCGCAATTTCCATAGTATAACTACAAAATACAATGGTTATTTTAATGCCCGTGAAAATTACAGGGAAGGTCTTGCCTCACTTGCTGAAAAGCATGAAGATAACTACGAAACCGTTTTAAGTATTTTTCAATACGGAAGTGAACAGCAGGCATCATCGGTAGCAGGTCAGATGGATATAGCTTTTCAGAAAACAAGCACTGCCATCAGAAAACATAGCATGAATATTAAAGGTGTGGAATACAATCGCTGGATTGATGATAGTTATTTTCTGATTGGGCGCAGTCATTATTTTAAAAGAGATTATAATCTTGCCATCCTTACCTTTGAATATGTAATAAGGCAATTTGAAACCCCATTAAAAAATCAGTCAATCATTTGGGTTGCAAAATGCTATACAGGCATGGAGAACTATGAACAGGCTGTTCAAACACTCGAAAGACTTGATGAAGCAAAAAAAGCAGGCGAAGTTGAAAAAGAAACACTGGCCCTGTATCATATGGTTTTTGCCGATATTTACCTCAGGCAAGAACTTTACTCAGAAGCTGTTCCACATCTGCAGCAAGCCATTGATCATACCCGGAACCCGAAATTAAAAACACGCCTTACTTTTATTTTGGCGCAATCTTATCATCAGATAAAAAATTATGGAAATGCCCAGAAAACCTATCTCAGGGTTCTGAAGTTGTCTCCTGATTTTCAAATGGCTTTTCAGGCCAGAATTAACATGGCTATGGCTTTCGATACGGAAAGTGGTGACAGAGGGTTTATTTTGTCGGAATTGGAGAATATGCTTAAGGATGGTAAAAACGATGATTTTAAAGATCAAATATATTACGCTCTGGCTCAATTCTCTATGAGACAAAAAGATGAAGAAAAAGCCATTGAATATTATAACCTTGCACTGGAAAATTTTAAAGACAACCGCTCACAAAAGGGTATTACATTTTTAAGACTTGGTGAAATATATCATAAGAATAAAGATTATCCGAAAGCTGCCGAATTATACGATAGTACAATGGTTTACTTGTCAACAGAATATCCTGATTATAAAGATGCTGCTCAAACAAGTTTTCTTTTAAAAGAACTTTCTGTTTATCAAAAAACAATTAATAAAGAAGATTCCCTGCAAAAAATTGCTGCCATGAATGAAGCCCAAAGAAACAGGGTTCTTGATCAAATCATTGAAGATTTAAAAGAAGAAGAAAGACTGGAAAAAGAAAAGGAACAGGAAAGAGCACGCATGCGCCAGGAAATAGCCAGACAAGGAAGGAGCAGAAATCAGCAGGGGCAGGATGCCAGCTGGTACTTTTACAATCCCTCCTCTGTTAGTTTCGGGAAAAATGAGTTTTATGCCAAATGGGGCGAACGAAAACTGGAAGACCTTTGGAGAATCAGCAACAAACAAGTAATTGCTTTTGGCGATATGGAAGGATTTGAGATGGAAGAAGATTCTATTCAGGGTAGCAATGTTACACGATCTGTTTTAATGCAAAACCTGCCCCTTACCCAGGAAGAACTGGATGAATCTAATGAAAAAATTGCTCTTGCTTATTACAATATGGCATTGCTTTTTAAAGACAGAATGAACGATATGCCCTCCGCTGTTGAAAACTTCCGCGTATTGATTGAACGATTTCCCGAAAATGAAAACGTACTCTATAGTGCCTACTTTTTATACTCTATGTTTAATCAGGAAAATAAAAGATCACAGGCAAATGTTTATAAAGAATATATTCTGAAAAATTTTCCCGATACCGACTTTGCCCGCATTTTGTCTGATCCTGATTATGCCGAAAACATCAGAGATCGTCAAAACCAGGCAAAATATCTTTACCAGCAAGCCTATGAAGCTTATATGAAGCAAGACTATGGAAAATCCCTGGAACTCACTAAACAAAGCGATACTATGGAACTTTCCAGAGAACAGGAAGCGCAATTCTCTTTCTTAAAAGCACTGAACATTTCTAAAACTGCCCGAAAAAGTCAGTTGAAAGACCAACTCACAATAATCACTGAAAATTATCAGGATACACGTGTTTACGAACCCGCTAATAATTTGCTGGCATATTTGGATGAAGGAGAAGGAGAAGGTGAAGGACTGATGGGCGGCTTTCAGGAGGAAATGCAAATTGGTGAAGTAGAGGAAACAGATAGTGATGACCAGAATATTCTGGCTAATTCGGTCTTCTCTCAAAATCCTGATGCTGTACATTTCTTCGTAATCATGGTAGATTCAGAAAACATTTCGGTGAGGCAACTCAGAAACGACGTGGATGTGTTTAATAAGGAAACCTTTGAAGAAAAAACACTCAACATGAGTACTCTATTTTTTGAACAGGGTCGCCAGTTAATTACGGTTACCAATTTTCCTGACGCCAAACAGGCAATGGATTATGGTGATAAACTAAAGGAAGACCTTTCTCAAAAGCAATACGATTCTGATTTGTTTACTTCTTTTGCTATTTCGGTGGAAAACTATCCGGTCTTTTATCAGGAACGTAAACTCGATGACTATCTTGATTTTTATCAGATTGCTTATCGGTTCTGAATAAATAAAGACTATTTTCGTATTGAAATTGCCTTTTTCTGAAAGAAAAACAAAGTCATCAGATGGGGGACTCCGTCAAACTGGTTTGGCTTTTTTGTTTTTTTTCAAGGGCAATTCTCTACAGATTCTTTTTTTATTTTTACATTTGCCCAAAATCAGGGATTTACAAATGCTAACAAACAATTCTCTGAGGCTTCCAGGAGGTGATGATATTATCAATAATTGCATTGATAAACTTTATATATCCTGTAATCTGATTTGCTTTCAACAGCAGTTTTTCTTTACAATGCTTAGATTTTTAGGGGTTACAGGTTGAAAAAAATGATTATTGTATTACCTTTATTCGAATAAAATCAAAAAATGTTTGGTACAAAAAATAAATCAAAAAAAACTATGGCTA
>CAYPFV010000105.1:0-11758 GCA_964410015.1 uncultured Bacteroidales bacterium | reverse complement strand
ATTATAATCATGTGCGTGTGTGTCAAAAACTTTGTCATGGCTCGGTTCATCTTTATTAGTTATATTGAAATATTAGATATAAAAAAATACAACTTTCATCATCAGATATTGAATTTACCTAATGTAATGATTGGATAAAAAACTCCGGGTATTGAAGTTAAAACCTGATATCTAAAGAGGATTTTTGTTTGTAGTTATGAATGATATTATCCAGCAATTTATTGTTGTGTTTGTCGATGATACGCCTTTTTTTGCCGGCATCAAACCAGTTGATAGTTCTTTTAATTCCTTGGGAGAAAGGAATTGTAGCAGTGTATTCTGGGACAAACCTTTTGATCTTGGTATTGTCAAAGATCACACTTTGCGCTTTATCGCCCAAAAGATTACCTCTTATCCACTCCATTTTCATGCTGTCGGCCACATCGCAAATAAAGTCTGAGGCCACATGAACAGCGTTAAGTTTTACACCGGCAGCTTGTGCCATTGCCTGGTAGATTTGATTCCAGGTGAGCACTTCATCAGAGGTGATGTGAAAACTATGTCCGATGGATTGTATATTACCCAGTAACCCTACAAAACCTTTTGCAAAATCTGCGGCATGTGTCATTGTCCAGAGAGAATTTCCATCGCCATGAATAACGATTTCTTTTCCTTTGCGCATCCTGTCAATGAGGGTGAAATCGGTCCAGCTGCCTAAAGCAGCAGGAATAACAGTATCATAAGTGTGCGAAGGTCTTACAATGGTTACCGGGAAACCATGATTTCGGTATGCCGACATTAAAAAGTCTTCGCAGGCAATCTTGTCTCTGGAATACTGCCAGTAGGGATTATGCAGGGGGGTAGATTCTGTTATAATGGGGTGGGTGAGGGGTTTCTGATATGCTGAAGCTGTACTGATAAAAATATACTGATGTGTTATACCCGTAAAAAGGTCTATGTCGCGCGCAACATCTTTTGTAGTAAAAGCAATAAAATTTACAACAACGTCAAAAGTATGATCTTTCAGAATATTTTTGACCTGGTTACTATCGTTGATATCTGCCACCAGTTTTTTCACACCCTCTAAGTTTGATCTGGTGATACCTCTGTTGAGGTGATACAGGTCAATGCCTTTGCTGATGGCCAAACGCGATACTTCTGCTGAGATGTTTCCTGTGCCACCAATAAAAAGAACCTTCATGTTTTGTTTTGTTTTATAGATTTAAAATACCCGGTTGTTTTTCGAAAATTATAGCTATGCAAGTTAAAAAAATAGTTTTAATTTGCAGTAAAAATTGTTGATAAAATAAAGAATTTCCATGATAGGCATGATCAATCAATTTATTATCTCAATAATAACCTAATAAAATTATTATCATGAAAGTAAAAAATTTTTCACTTTTATTTGTTTTTACCCTTATTATTTCTTTGACTATGGAAGCACAAAAGCCTGAGCATGAAGTAACTGAAGTATGGGAACCTGTTCCTGAAGTTGTAACACCCGGTACAGGTACTTCGGCTCCTTCGGATGCCATTGTATTGTTTGACGGCACCAATTTTGACCAATGGGAAAAAACCGACGGATCTGAGGTTGAATGGACACTCGAAGACGGTGCTATGACCGTAAAACCCAAAACCGGCGATATTCAGACCAGGCAAGGTTTTGGTGATATACAACTGCACCTTGAATGGCGAACCCCTGCAGAAGTTAAGGGAGAAGGACAGGGGAGAGGCAACAGCGGCGTTTTTCTGATGGGCAGATATGAAATACAGGTGCTGGACAACTACGAAAACGAAACCTATCCCAACGGGCAGGCCGCATCGGTATACAAACAATCCATTCCCCTGGTAAATGCATGCCGAAAACCAGGTGAATGGCAAACCTATGATATTATTTTTACTGCTCCCCGTTTTAACGAGGATGGAAGGGTGTTGCATCCGGCAAGGGTAACAGTCATCCAAAACGGGGTGCTTGTGCAAAACAATGTAGAGATATGGGGAGCAACAGAATTTATTGGTTTGCCTTCCTATAAAAAGCATGGTATGAAGGAACCTTTGAGATTACAGGATCATGGCGATCTGGTAAGTTTCAGAAATATATGGGTAAGAGAACTTTAATGATTGCATGCAGGAAAAAAGCCCATTGATGTGTTTTGCTTTTTTTTCAATACAATCATCCTTTCAACATCCGTTTCAAAAAAGTATCAGGGTTTTTAATGGTTTTAAGGGCATATTCAAGCAGCAGCGTTTGTTTCTCAGCAACAGACAGTTGCCAGGGGATAGTACTGTTTCTTAACCTGCCGAGCAATTCATAGAGTGTAAGCGCAACAGAAACCGAAAGGTTATAGCTTTCCGTAAAACCCCACATGGGAATTTTCACAAAAGCATCCGCATTCTCCAGGGCGTAATCCGTTAGTCCTCTGCCTTCGTTACCGAAAATCAGTGCTGTTTTCTGATCCATTTCCAGTTCATCAATCAACTGATCGTTTTGATGGGGGCTGGTGGCCACAATCCGGTAGCCTTTTTTTCTGAGAAAACCGAAACATGCCCTGGTATTGTTGTTTTCCCGGTTGTGCTTTATGATGTGGATCCATTTGTTGGCACCTACTACAATATCGGGGTTGATATGGTAGGTGTTTTCATTTTCGATGACATGAAGATCCTGGATGCCCATCAGTTCGCAATTTCTGATCACGGCGCTGGCATTATGGGTCTGGTAAATATCTTCAAGCACTACAGTAAGATGTTGTGTTCTGAAACTCAGCACTTCTTCAAACCGCTTCCATCGTTCGGGCAGAATAATCTCTTTCAGCTGCTTCAGCAGTGTTTGTTCTGTCTTGGGGTCAAATTTCATGGGTGTTGTTTTGCTATAGATTGGAATTAAGCGGAAGGCATATTGTTTTTGTTGTTTTTATTTGATAAGAAATTTATCACCTACCAGCGAATATTCAGAATGTATTGATTTCAAGTTATTCTGACTTTCTTATTATTATTTACTAAAGGCTAATGATGGGTAAGTTTATTTGATTTCAGCATTAAGGCGATGGTTTTATAAAGTAAACGGCATGAAACGATACCATCTGCTTTATGAGCACCAGTTTCAACCAGGTCAAAAGCAATGATCCTTCGCCCTGATAGAACAAGCATCTCAAAAAGATACAAAACTTTGTCAAAAGATAACCCACCGGGTACGGGGGTTCCGGTAGACAAGGCTTCAGACGGATTCAATCCATCTACATCAAAACTGATATAAACGTTTTGAGGTAACGCTTGTATGATGTTTTCACAGATAGATTTCCATGTTTTTCCTTCAAAAACCTGCTGGTGCATATCACGGGCAAAAAACGGGATAATCTTTTCTTTATTCTCCTGAATGAATTGATATTCTACCGGACTGATATCGCGTAATCCCACTGGTACTAATTTGCTAATCTGGGTTTGTTTCAAAGCATTAAACATAACAGAGGCATGTGAGTGGGTAAATCCCTGGTAGGCGTTGCGCAGATCGGCATGGGCATCAATCTGAAGTATGCCGAAATCATTAAATTTTTCGTCCAATGCATGAATCAGACCCAGAGGTGTGCTGTGATCTCCACCAAGTATAACGGGCAATTGTTGTTGTTCAATGGCTTCTCTGCAGCGGTTTTTGATCTGTTCGAACAGGATAGAACCGGCATCGTTCACCATATCCCTGATCTGGATCATCAGTTGATTGTTTTCGGTTTTCCCCCCATTTTTTTCCAGAAAATCAATGTATTTTCTGGATTGCGCTCTTAATTTATTGTTGAGTTTGAATAATTCTTCGGGGAATGTTTCCATGGCAATTCCATATTTCCAAGGATCGGTTATCCGTTCGTCGAAAAGATCAATTTGAAAAGATTGTTTGAAAACATTCATGGGTCCGGCAGAGGTTCCTTCGCCACTGGATACGGTTACATCCCATGGAACGGGAAGTACAACAACTTCAGATTCTTCAACAGAAAAGGGCAATCCGAATATATTGGCCGATGTATTTCCAACCCCGCCGGGGTTAAAAAATTGAATTTTTTTTTCTCTCAAAGAGGCTCGCGAATTCATAATCCTGAGATTTTAATCAAAATTTTTTTCAAACATAAGCATATTTTTGGATCAAGGTTTGAAAAAACTGATCAAAGGATTGAAAAGTTTTCGATCAATGAATTATAATTCCTCATTATACATTTTCATATTCCGCAAAAAAGTAAATGGACGTCGGTCGCCAGACAAAATAAAGGAGAAGGGTTTTTCACCTCTTTCTACGTCCATTCGCCTGCGCTTAGGTTTCAGGGAGCGAACCATGGTATTGAATTCTGTGTCGGAGGCGATGGTTTGCATAATACCATTGGTGTATGTAAAGAAGTACCAATCTGTACCTATACCCTGATCGGCATATCCGGAGGGTACAAGCAGCAGTGTAAAAACACTTCCTGACTTTTTTTTCTCCAGTTGAATAAATCCGTCAACATAACGATTGACAGGGAACGTTTCCATATTTCCCAAACCCAGCGGTTGTGTGGAGACAAAAGATTGTGAGCGTTTGTTCCACACCATTTTTACATCTGCAAACATGATGGTATGATTCAATTCCTCTGGAAATCTGTTGAATTCTCCATCAGTTATATATTCTTCCATTAGTCTTGTGCTGTTTTCCAATCCTGTTCGCAGTCTCAGAAAATCTCTGTATTTTGCACTGTTTAAATTCAGATTACGGGATTTTTCAGAATTTTCTACAGTTTCCTCCATTCGGGCAAGAGCACTGTTAATGAAAAAGAAATCAATGCCCATAACCAGGTCCAGTGTTACTTTATCATTGTTAAGATCATGGGTTATTTTTCCGAATTGAGATGTTTTGAATTGTCCTAAATCTTCTGCAAGGGTAATTTCACCATTGCCTTCTATAATACAGGTTTTGGGATTGATGGTAATGGTATTGCCTGGAATTTCCGGGGTAAGGAATTTTTCTTTGGATGCCACCTTGTAAACCCCTTCCACCGTATCAAAGTGTAAGAAACCGGTGCTGGTCATCATGTCTATATCAGAATAATGGTTTTTTCTTGTAAACACGGCAGGGTATGGTTGTAATGAATCTCCGGAAATCATCATGGAGGTAAATATTCTGCCATTAGCAGAATTCTTAAGTTCTTCTTCAAGCGGAATAAAAATACTGTCGCGGTATATTTTAGATTCAAACCTGATCCAGTTTGGATCGTAATTGGGGCAATCCATCACCATATTTACAGCACCTTCATAAAAATAATTCTTTTGGTCTGCTTGCAGAGCAAGAGTTCCGTGGTATTCAAATTCGGGGCTGATGGTAAAGTCTTGTTCTTCAATTATATCGGCAGTTGCAATAGTCATTTTGAGTGCTTTGTCTACCTCTATTTTATTGAATAGGATTGTTTGTACATTTTCGCTGTTATCTACATAATCATATTTACCTTCACCTGTGTAGCTCCATCTTGAGGCAATGTTTACATTGGCTTCATAAAAACGGTGATAAAGGGTTTGTGTGTTTGCCAAAACGAGAGAGTTGCGCAATTCGCGAATTTCTGCCCGGGGTAGAATCTCTACTTTTTCTTCATGTGGAAAGATGGCAGCATCGGCAACTTTTATGATCTTTACATGATCGGCAAAAATAATATTTTCATCAATATCATAATTCAACACGCCGGCATAGAATCTAAGCTCATCCTGAGAGGGATGCTGAGAGATCATTTCAAACCCATTAAAATCATGTGCAATCCATTCTTCTTCTTCGATATCTCCAAGTTTTTGAATATCTTCATGAATTTTATTTTCCATTGCCAGTGTGCCCTCATCCATATCCCAGTCGAAATCAAAACCAAAAGCATCATAGCGGTTAACAAGGAAGGATAATTGTGAGTTATTTCCCAGGGAAGTCATGTTTGTTTGTTGTTGTTCTATGTCAACAAAAGCTTTATATTTTTTTGCTACAACGGCAATATCATCTTCATCTCTTGAAAGAATCTCCAGGTCAGATTCTTCGGAGGAGAAGTCGAGTTGGTTGAAATCAAATTCATTGGCTACCATCTCTCCACCGAAGAATTCTATGTTTCCTTCCCCCAGCAATCCTTCTGGAGTCATATTGATGGATCCGTTAAGCATTGCCAAACCATCAAATATTTCAATGAGTTCGTCTTTGTTTGAAATGTTCATATTATCTTCATGAGGCAGGTAAAACATATCAACATTTTTTGCATTTACTTCCGGATATTCCACGGGTGCCTGCTGTGTTGTTATATTAAAAATATGAGCTTTTCCTTTGGCCGAATCGGGGAAAAGCAGCATCTCTTCTGCCATGAGGGTTGAGTTTAGATATTGTAATTCGCCATCGGCTCTCAATCCTTCATAACTCATGTCAATAGGACCTTTGTACAATGCTTTGTCGCCATAAACCGGATATCCGTCCTTAGGGGTTTTGGTGTTAAAACCAAGGGAATAATCTTTTTGTACGGTGAGGTAATCATAAAAATCGGGGAAGATACCCGTGGAAACAAACACCCCATCGAAGGCAATATTTTCGGTGGTAGCATTGTCAAGGCTATCGATAGAAAAAGGAATCAGTTTAAAAAAAACATCCTCACGGTCATATACCCCTTCCTGAATATTTTCGCGATCATAATAAACAAAAGACTCGTTGTTTGAATTAAAAATGGGGTATCGGGGGTATGGCAATTGACCGGATTTGTTTCGGGGGTGATCCACCAGTAACTCACCGTTGATTCCTTCTAAAACGGTTCTTACCCTTTCAAGTGAGTGTTGTCCTCTCCGGTCTTTTTCGAAGGATTTTACCCTGAAGCTCATAGAATCAGTGTTGATGAGGTCTATTTTAAAGTTAGAATAATCAAAAAAGAACTCCTGCCCGTAAAAGTCGAACAATCCGGATTGTATTCGTCCTTTAAAATACATATCGCGGTTTTTTTTCATAATGAGTTTTTCGTCGAAAGGATGAATAACCACATTTTTAATATCGCTCAGGGGTATCTGATCTACTCCAAAGAGTTCAAGATCAAAATTGTTCATGTTTATCCGGGCATTCAGTGAGGCAACTGAATTGATTTTGATCACATCAAAGTCATTCTTACCCACATGTGCTTTAATATAATGTCTGAGTCTGTCATTGATCACAACTTCTTCTTTTTCATGGTCGTAAAGCAAAAAACCATAATAGGAAAGAGAGAGCAGTTGTGCCTGAACACTTGCCAGGTTTCCACCAATGTGCCGGGCATAATCTATAACAGGAAAAGTATCGGATTGAAATTTATCGGCAAAATTACGGATTTTGATCAGGGGGTGTACCTCTGATATTCCCTGAAGTTTCATGTATCTCACATCAGAGAAAAAATCGTGAGATTCAAAAAAAGCCTGACCTGTTTCACTCATACTTCTGATCATGCGTAGCTCAATATCCGAATTTTCCATTTTCCAATAAATGCCTTCGCAATACATATCGATGCTATGATAGGTATTGCTGAAAGGGGCTCTGGAGAAACCTTTTTCTTCGCGCTGCATTGAGAATTCCCTGCCATCGTTGAGATATCGCAAATTAATGGATGGATGATAAATAGAATCTCCTGACATGTACATACTTACCTCTGCTCTTTCAGAGCTGATACGGTCTCCTCTGATGCTGAAAGCCCTGCTTCTTGCAGAAATAAAAAGAGAATCATTTCGGTAAAAATGTATGGTTGCATCTACCTTATCGGTTCCCGAGCCCAGCACACGTTGTCCCATCATGGTGAATCCACCTAAAAAATCGATTTCAGGAAACAGGTTTTCTATCACATGTATGGGTTTGTAAGAGGTAAAACGCGGAAAACGTGCGTTTGTGGGTTTTACTTCTGCCAGGATTCGTTCTGTTAATTTTCCGGTGAGGGGTTCTTCAAAAAAATTTGTATTATAAAAAGTCACCGAATCGGCCTCGAAACGGGCAACGGAGAGATTGATAAAATAGTCAGAAAATTCGGCATAAACTTCATCAGGATCAAGCAATACTCTTTCCCAGGTCATTTTACCCTGATTACCCTGAAGTTGCTTTTTCAAAAAATTTACTTTTCCATTGGTTTCATAAATGGTAGTGCTGTCATTTTGAGCCACACAAACCAGGTCTTTATCCTGAAAAGAGAGAATCAAATCACCTTCGCTTACGTCAAGTGAATAGTCTGGTTCTGTGAGGTACCACTTTACGGTGGAGGATTCGAAAAGAATGTTTTTTTCAAACAAAGCAATGCTTTTTTGCCAGTATTGGTAGAGTTTACCAGGTTGCGACTGATCTTTAATATAACTGATACTTTGATGCCAGGCGTTAAAATTCTGGTCTTTGTTTGGGGTTTGCGATAGTTTTACAACAGCATCCATATAGGTAATAAAATCAGGATAAGGATTAAGCTGTAATGCCAGCATCATATCCATGGTTTTATAGACCAATTGTTCTTCGTCTTCTAAAAGCACCTTTGCATTCCAGAGACCATTAAAGGTATCTAAAATAAATTCACTTTTTTTAAGTTGCTCCCTGGGCAATGACTGAAAAATGAGGTTTATTTCATTGATAAAACTCTGATGCTTATGCGTAAACTTATCGGGAATATTTTGTGCATGTGTTTCAGCGTGGTTGTAAACCAGAAAAAAAATAACGATCAAAAAGATTCGAATTATCAGCATATTAAAAGTTATGATGAATAAATACGTTTACTTTTGCTGGATCTGTTTTCTTTGTTTTGTTTCTTATCTGCTAGCTGAATACATACAGCATCGGCATGCATATTTTAATCTTCTCAGGCGTTCACAAATTTAAGCGCTGCCCACTCTTGCTTTTTTTTGTGTCCTGCCGGCAATAATCCTGAATTACGTGCACTATCCTCTATCATTTTTTTATCTTCCCACAAAAACCCGCTTAACAATAAAGAGCCTCCTTTTTTAAGGGCAGATGTATAGGTTTGCATATCCTGCAACAATACGTTTCGTGTGATATTCGCCAGTATGGTATCATATTTTTTTTTATCTAAAAGAGCAGCATCTCCCAAAAACACATTGATTTTTTGTGCCTGATTGTTTTGGATATTTTCCAGTGTATTCTCATAAGCGAAGGGATAATTATCAATGGCGTCCACTTCTTTGGCTTTCATTTTATGAGCTAAAATTGCCAGAACACCGGTTCCGCAGCCCATATCCAGCACTTTTTTTTGCTCAAAATCTGTTTCCAGCATCCATTCTACCATAAGCGCAGTTGTGTGATGATGACCGGTACCAAAAGACATTTTCGGTTCAATAACGATTTCAAAACGATAATGAGAACGGGGCTCATGAAAAGGGGCACGGATGTAGCAAGTGTTTTGAATATCAACAGGTTCAAAATGTTTTTCCCATTCCTGATTCCAGTTCTTACTGGTTATTTTTCGCCATTTAAAAGAAAACTGTACCTCTTTTTGGGTATCTTCCGGTATGGAGACTTGCTCCAGAAGATCTTTGTTAAATATATCTGACTGTATGTACGCTTTAAAACCGGCAGTGGTCTCTTCAAAACTTTCATACCCCAGTTCGCCCAATTCTGCAATGAGCAGATCCGACCAGGGATTAGTGGGTTTTACCACATAATTTACTTCGATATATTCAACTGGTTTCATTGGGTTTTACTTTCATATTGTATGTAATTCTCAACTTTTTTAATGGGATGATCTTATGATCACCTTTTTAAAGGCATTTCAGGAAATAAGAAGGTTGAGTTCACTCCCGTAAATTTCTTTTTGGGAGTGAACTCAATCAGTTTTTATTTGATTTTTAATTTTCAATAAATCCATTGTTCAAAAAGATAAGGCAATCAAACCTAATATGATTGAATAATGGTAGTAAAATCATCAGGTTTTAAGGATGCACCTCCGATCAATCCACCATCAACATCTGGATTGGCAAACAGTTCTTTGGCATTTTTAGCATTGCAACTACCTCCATACAGAATGGTTGTATGGTCTGCAATTTGGTGATTATATTGTTCGGCAATTAATTTTCTGATATAGGCATGCATCTCCTGTGCCTGCTCAGGACTTGCTGTTACGCCTGTGCCAATTGCCCATACAGGTTCGTAAGCAATGACAACTTTGGCAAACTCTTTTTCCTGCAGCCAGAAAATTCCTTTCTCTATTTGTTCTTTCACAACGTTAAAATGGTTGTTGGAATTGCGTTCACTCAATACTTCTCCACAGCAATAAACCGGCGTCAAATCTGCACCGAGGGCCATTTTTACTTTCTTAGCAAGTGTTTGGTTGGTTTCAGCAAAATACTGACGGCGCTCTGAGTGGCCAATCAGTACATTTTTTGCTCCGGTAGATTTGATCATTGAAACAGATATCTCTCCGGTATAAGCTCCTTTTTCTTCGGTATGGCAGTTTTGGGCACCGCAGCCAACACCTTTTACCTGCTCAGTGTATTCTGCAACTGTCAAAAGATGCGTAAAAGGGGCGAACATTATTACTTCAGGACTGCCGTTTAATTTTTCCAAAGGATTGTTTTTTACAAAATCTACGATCTTTCCCGCAAGTTGCTTGCCTTCTTCCAGTGTCGTATTCATTTTCCAGTTTCCTGCAACAATCTTTTTTCTCATGATTTTCATTTTTGTAGGTTTGTAATAAATTGATTTTGTTATGTATGTTAGTAAAATGCTATGTGGATCATATCGGTATATTATTGCTTATCGGTTGCTTATTTTAAACACTTTTGCTGATTTTTATTTATACCTGATCTTCGAGTGGCAAATTTAATCATTATGAAACATTAAAAACTAAGTAAAAACAATGAATTTTATTCTTTATCCCTAGGGAAAAAAAACTGCTTTTCTGAACGGTAAAAAGATACTGAAAGCAAAAGAATAAAGGTATAGTAACTTTATTTTGTGTAAATTTGATTCAAAGAGTTTTGATGTAATGCAACAAGAAATGAGTTTTCTTCCGCAATTCTGATTTAAAAAGGAGATTTGATATTCAGTATAAAAAGGTTATTGTCTGCTAATTTTACGAATAATCAAGAACTTAATATTCTGAACTTCAGGTTTAAGGCAAAGTAAAAATTTAATGTAAACGTCTAAAAACCTGTTTTTAAATCAAACTATTTCTAAAGGGTTATCTTATCATGCTCCTGAAAAATTCATTTGTTTTATTCGTTTTTCTTGTGTTTCTTTTCACAGAAATAACAGGTCAGATTGCAGGTTGTACTGATCCTCAGGCATCTAACTACGATCCTGAGGCAACTGTTAACGATGGGAGTTGTCAATATCCCTCTACTTCCTTATCGCCGGTATCTTCTCAGCAATTGCCCAATGAAATGGTGGAAACATCGGGGTTGATCTATTATAATGACCAGGTTTGGACACATAACGATGATACTGATATTCATCTTTATTCGGTAAATCCTTTTCAGGTAAACGACTTTAAAATGTTTCCTTTAGCAGGTGTCGAAAATAAAGATTGGGAAGATATTGCACATGATCAGCAATTTATATATTTGGGTGATTTTGGAAACAACAGCAATGGCAACAGAACCGATCTGAGGATATTAAGAATTGGAAAAAACTCGTTAGAAGCAGATATACCTAATATTGACACCATCGCTTTTTCCTACGAACTGCAAAATAATTTTGATCCTGCAGGTGCAAACAATACCGATTTTGATTGTGAAGTCATGATTGTGGGAACCGACAGCATTTTTCTGTTTACCAAGCAATGGGTGAGTAAAAAAACAGCATTGTATG
>CAYPFV010000104.1:0-11872 GCA_964410015.1 uncultured Bacteroidales bacterium | reverse complement strand
TCAGACTGTTAGCGAGCTCCATCTGACCTATTTAATAAAATTATAAACAGATGAAACATCCATGATTGGCTTAAAACACACACGAGGATGATTAAGATAAATGGAACGCAGATGACACAGATTGAGCGGATTTGCACAGATTTTTTCTATCAGCGATTATCTGTAAAATCAGTGTTATCAGCGTTCTAATTATTAATTTTGGAAAATTATAAACAGATAAATCAGTCATTTACGAAAAGTAAACTCCTTAGATTCAAAAACTTCGAATGCCTTGTCTTTGACGTTTTCTTATCAAAGACAAAAAAAATAAATGTTTTCTTGCAAGCACTAAATAAATATGAGAGACAAAACACTGTAAAAGAAAGCATCATTACAAAAAAGAAAAGTAGTATAAAGCAGGTAGGACAAAATCCTGGAAGAGAGATTCAGAATCCTTTGGCCAGGTCACTTATTCTTGTGCTTTTTTTCACCGACCATTTTTCCATGTCAAAAGAATCTCCGTCCCGGAGAATGCTCATACGAATTCCATCCATAGAGAGTCCCCCGGATTGATGGTCGTGAACCTTATGCGAAAAAAGGAAAGGACTGCCGGAAAAAAGAGACACAGATCCGCTGCCTGCAACAGAAAAAGTATTGTCAGAGTGAAATGTCATAGATGTATCCTGATCGATACCGGCTGCGCGGGTGATTTTATAGCGGCAACAAAACTCCAAAAGGTTATGTATCTTATCGAGAGAGGAGAAATGAGTGTCGATAGCAAAATCAGTAATCAAACCAAAACCCTCACAAAGCTGAGAATTTTCTGAATATGACATTCCAAAAACATTGCTGCTTTCTTTTTCTTCGGAGCAAACTATCAGATCGGCAAAAACAATGGCTCCTGCTGAAGAACCGGCAAGGGTTAGTTGTTCGTAATGGTAACGATATCGTATATGATTGAGCAAAAGGGAATGATTGAGTATATTGGTAAGACGAAGCGGATCGCCCCCGGTAAAGAAAATCATATCTGCATTTTCCAGAACTTCAGAAGGATAACTATTATTTGCCTGATGATTGCTGCGAATATCAAATACATCTATATTTTTTACCCCAAGCATACGAAACGCCCGGCAATAGTCATCACTACTTTCCACCGGATAAAGAGTAGCAGAAGGAATAACAATGATATTTTTTGCCTGGTGTGTTTCAACAAGGTTTCTCAATACCTCTTTCTGGTTCCGGCGATCTTCAAAACCACCAATCAGTACAAGATTTCCAATATTTGTAGGTTTTGTTTTATCCATTTTTTCTATATCATACTATTTATTTCATGCTAATACAAAAAAATTTACAAGAAGGATTAAAGTTTTACCAATATGCTTAATCATTATACGTAAAATCCTTGAAACATTATAGAATTTTCATCGATAATTCATTGCTGAGGTTCTTTCAGAGATAAATCTTATCTCCTTCAGTAAAATATTCATTCAATAAACACAAAAGAACGAAAAACCGTAATCATTTCAATTAATCTTCCTGCTATTAAAAAGCAAAAAAACTGTATGTCAGCATCGTATAAAATTAACCATTAAATTATCCTTACAAAACAAATTTACTTTTTTAAATCAAAGAAAAGACACCCTACAAGCAAGATTTATCAACAGACTCTTGAAAACCTTCCCGTTTTTGCAGTAACGCTTGCTTAACAAATAAAAATTGTCGTCTAAACAGATTTTCCATTCATTCAAAATTTTTTGGGTTATTTTGTTGTTTTTTTACCAAATAAATTATAAATTTGAATTTTAAAATAAAATTTCCGGGTTTTTATCGGTTCAAAATATGCAATGATTAATCTTAATGATTAATTGCTGCCTCTGGCAGATATTATAAAATCAGAATCCTCAACAAAAAAATACAAACCACCATTCAGAATAAAACAGTTACCCAATTTTTTTGATCTGAGAAAAAGGTGTTTTAATGAAGAGAAAAGATAGACAGAGGGGTTTTTGTTATCCATACATTATGTATTCAATAGAAAAAAACAGAAATGAGCATATGCTTTAAAATCCAAAATAATGTTTTGTTAGTGATTTTGCTTTTGCTGATAAATTCATGTGAAGAAGAAGAGAAAAGGCAAGGTTTCGACGCCCTGGTAGAAAAGCACAAAGGGACACCATTTAAAAACTGTGAGGATTTTGTGATAGCCTCGGAAGAACTGGCAGAAATGATTCTCACATGCATTGACATGGCCCTGGAAGGAAACATGCAAAAGGTAGCAGAAATGCATGATTTTTTTGAAAATGAAGGCGACTTTATACTTTTTATGAGCAAAGAACATGAAAGGCTTTCGAAAGAGTGCCCTGTGATGATCAAAGAATTTGAGGAAAAATATGATCAAATCATGAATGAAAAAATTGATCAACTCATGTTATACATGGAACAGGAAAAAAGAGAGAAAACTACGTATGGAATCTAAAGGGAGTTGCCGGAAACATTTGAAATTCTCTCAGAATCCAATCGAAACATCTGGCAATTCATTCTTTCAAGGTTAGTTGTTACGGAAAGAATTTTTTGATCTACGGTTTGACATGAATAATTTTCACAGATTGATATATTTTTTTCCAGATATGTCTTCTCAGCGAACTATAAATAAATTGAATGATAGAGTCCGCTCTGAAAAGTTTATTATCCACAAATTACAAAAATTAATACTAATTTATATCGCTGATTACCAGGATAATAAGAATTTAATATTTTCACTAATGAATTAAAAATAACTTTTTGGAGCAGACTCATGATTAGACCTTTTATCACCATACCTGAGGTCTGTTGTTTTACAACAAACTAAAAATCTGAATCTTTACAAAGTGAAATAATAAAATGATGAAATATATTGCAAACAATAAAAAAAGCACTATCTTTGCACACTCAAAATAAAAAGGCTCCGTAGCTTAACTGAATAGAGCACCTGACTACGGATCAGGAGGTTCCAGGTTTGAATCCTGGCGGAGTCACAAAAAAATCAACCACCTTTATCATTTAAACAGGTGGTTGATTTTTTTTTGTTTTTGAAATGACTGATGTAATAGATGCAGGATCAGTGTAAGCAATTGGTTTTCAGCAAAATAAAAAAGCGCCGGGTTATGTTTAACTGAGGGCTATGCGTTTGAATTTCAATGTTCAACATTCTTTTTTTCTCCAAACCCATTGACGATCGCAGAAAAATTTTCTGACAGGTAAAGACTAAATGACAACAAACTGATTTTCAACTACTTTTTTTGTTATATAGAATTATATTTCCAAAACTATTTTTCCAGATCGAGTACCAGACGAAAACCGCTGTAAGGACTTTGGGTTTGGGGATCGACCCGGGCACGGGAATAAACGGTGCAAACACTTTCATCATTAATAGATGAACCACCTCGTCCGACACGATAAAAACCTGAATCAGGCCCACGAGGATTTCTGCTGGCCGATTTGGAGAAAGGGGCATAAAAATCCTGACAGGTTTCCCATACATTACCACTCATATCGTAAATACCAAGTTCATTGGGCTTTTTTAATCCTACCGGTTTTATCTTATGACCAGAATTATGGATGTTCCAGGAAACCTCATCAGATTGCATACTTCCGGAGAACAAATAATTATGAGACTTATTACCACCCCTTGCTGCATATTCCCATTCTGCCTCGGTAGGCAAACGATAGGTTTTTCCTGTCAGGTTATTAATCCGTTTAATAAAATTTTGAATTTCTTCGAAAGAAACATGAGAAACAGGGCATTGTGGGCATTCAATCTTCACCGTATCCTCACTGCCCATCACCAGATTCCATTCTAACTGGTTAACAGGATATCTGCCTATCAAATAAGTATCTAACCATACCTGGTGCGGTGGTATCTGATTTTCCTCACAAACAACATTTTTTTCTTCTGTACATCCCATCATAAAAACGCCCCCTTCCACGATCACCATTTCCGGTTCTTCGAAAGTTTCAAAAACAAAATGAAAACGTTCTTCGCTGCGTTTACTCACATCAATACTCTTTTCTAACAAACGATTATCGGGATGTATCAGTTTTAAAACATACTCATCGTATGCCAGCGAAACAGATCTTGGAGTATGACCATAGGGTTTATCATTGATTAAAAGCTTTACATCAGAGGGTTCGGAGGTGATGATTACTTTTTTACCCTTGCGGAGTTTTTCATTCAACGTAACGGTTTGACCTTGCTCAATGGAAATGTTCTGATAAATATCTTCCCGCTCGGGAGAAGAAATAACCACCTGATAATCACCGATAAGAAGTCTTTCTATCTTTAAAGGTGTATCGCCCTTGTATTCATCATTGATAAGCACCTGTGCTTTTGCAGGTTGGGTGAATATCTCCAGGGATCCCATGCGTGGTTTGGGATAAAGTTCAAGGGTAGAGTTTTCATAGGGTCTTACCAGCAATTCTTTGCTGACACTCTCGTGTTTTTCCAGTTCGGCCTTTAGTTCATAGACCCCGGGCAGAAGTCGTATTTCTTTCCTGTCTTGCTCTCCTATCGACTTGCCATTAATAAAAACTTCTGCCCTGGGGTCTGTATACAAATTCAGGGTTCCATAATCTGTCCTTTCCAGTGAAAAATCAACCGATACATCTCTTCCAGGTTCTATGGCTACTCTTTTTGCGGATGTTTGATACCACGGACTGATCAATTTAACGGTGTATGTCCCCGAGGCAAGGTCAGAAAGGGTATCCGGGGTAACCCTCCCTGTGTTTTCATCGTCAAGATAAATTCTTATTCCGTTTTCGGGAAGGGAGGTTATGATTAGATTTCCGAAATCCGGGCGAAGAGCGAACTTTAAATCAACAGCATCATTTATAACCTCAAACCTACCTGGTTCGTTCACATAATTTTTTTTCTCAATTCGGTAATTATATACACCCGGAGGATATTTTTGCCGGAAGGGAGTTGTTCCCACCCACTGTTCATTGATAAAAACATCGGCATCTGAAGGATGAGATTCAACGGTAAACCACTGTGCATCAACACTTTCTACCTCATCATCAATGTCATCATCAGTATCTAAAACCATCTCATAAACTGTTGCCGCTTCAACAGGCAAGGTATAATGATAGTTGCGCAGCACTCCAAACTTGCTGTGTTTGATAGTAATACGCCTGGCTCCACGTGGTACATATAACCAATATTCGCCTGTTTTGTAAGGTGCATCTACGATTCCCAAACCATCGGGTTCCCATTCAAAACCCGTTTGGGTAGTTACTACTTTTATAATAGCACAAGTTTCACCGTTCTGATCCTTTTGAGGATAATGCAACCGGGCATCGAGATCGTTGGGTAACATCTGAAATGATTCAACTTTAATACCCGACTGGGCAAAGACTGATATACCCCAAAAGATTAAAATCAGGAATGGACTAATTCTATTCATACTCGCTTTTTTTAAGATGTTATTGCTTTTTGCTTTTCTTTTTTCTTTTTCTTTAATTCACCCAAATACTGTTAACCAGTATTTTTTTTTAACATGAAAACCTTTATTGAATCCTCAAAAATAAACGATCTAAGTGATTTTAACAAAATTTAAAATGTTAAAATCAAAAGTTCATCATAACAAAATTGCTTCTGAAATAAGACGGAATACCCATTTCGCTGATTTTGTTAACATTGTATTTGTGTTTACAAAACAGGGGTGTTTCATCCGTAAATAATTTGCAGGTAGTGGGCGGATGGAACAAAAAGTTCATACCTTTGAATTAAAGGTATTTTTTAATTTAAACTGGTACCTTCTAATTGCGAAAAATTGGCACTTTTTATTTTGCTATTTAAAGTTTACCCCGCAAACATGTTTGTTTCATCACAGGATATTGTTTTTTAGTGATGAATTACTGATTAGCAGACAATTTCAGGATGTGCTATTGGGAAATTGTGCAGTGTTCTACTTTTGCTTCCTCCCCCAATGACTATTCTCTGAAACACGATGTCCAATTAAACGGTAAAACTCCTAAAATGTGCGAAACTCAATTGATGCGTAAAGCCCAAATTACCACTCTACTGATTGTGTTAGTACCAATCTGAATCCGTAATAATTATTCCTAAACTGTGGGTTAGCATCATGGCGTTTAGACACGCGGCAAGAACGTTCCAGACTATTCCAGTCATCACTTCTGAGGACTTTCCTTCTCCCCTTCGTTACTACCGGATCGGTTTTAGGCCCAAAGGTGTAACGCTCTTTCCAATCCAGACACAACTCCCACACATTCCCACTCATATCATAAATACCTAATTCATTAGGTGATTTTCCACCTACAGGACGGGTACCATCGCTGTTGGATTTCATCCAGGCAACCACTGCAGGGTCATTACTTCCTGAATAAACATATCCTTTGCCTTCAACGCCTCCCCGTGCTGACAATTCCAATTGTGCCTCTGTAGGCAGGTTGTAATTTTTACCCGTAATCTCACGCAGTCTTTTTAAAAATATTTTCACATCCTCCCAACTAACCGACTCAACCGGACATTGTCTGCATCCCCGGTTGCGGCTTTGGTGACTTCCCATCACCATCAGCCATTGCTGCTGACTAACAGGATATTTACTAATATAAAAACGACTGAGAGTAATTTTGTGGGTAGGCTTTTCATCATCAAAACAATCTTCTCCAAAAGGGGCAGTGCATCCCATAGTAAATGTACTTCCTTCTACTGCCATCATATCAATAAAGAAACGTCCGCTGGTTTCGGTAAAATTATGAAAACGGTCAGCAAAATCCTGTGCCCATGCAGTATTTCCAATCAAAAAAATCAATACAACGAAAGCAAAGGGTTTTTGCATAACCTGCCCGGGATTAAAATTCACTGCAAAAACAACAAAATTATGTTAAATAGGTGGTTTTTAAATATCAACTAATCATTTCCGTGAAAAAAACAGCAGGATTTGAATCAGAGATTATTTGGAATGCAACATCAATAGTCATGCATTCTTTTAACCAGATTGAAAAAGCACAGGTAAAACAAAAATAACGCTCAGACTCTGTTTTTCAGATAGAAATACTCAGTACTGCTCTCTTTCGTTCGGGAAATCAATACTTTTCACATCCCGGATATACATTTCAACGGCACCTTTCATTTCATCAAAAAGATTGTGATAGCGGCGCAGGAATCGTGGTGAGAAATCATGATTGATACCAAGCATATCATGAATCACCAGTACCTGACCGTCTACATGACTTCCAGCGCCAATGCCGATGGTGGGTATAGGTATGTCTTCGGTAACCTGTTGTGCCAGTTTAGCGGGTATTTTTTCCAGGACAATCGCAAAACATCCCGCCTCTTCAAGCAGTTTGGCATCCTCTTTTAACCGCTGCGCTTCTTCCTCTTCTTTGGCTCGTACCACATAGGTGCCAAACTTGTTGATCGACTGCGGCGTGAGTCCCAGATGTCCCATCACCGGAATACCTGCTGAAATAATGCGATCAACAGAATCTTTGATCTCGCGCCCTCCCTCCAGTTTTACGGCATTGGCATTTGATTCTTTCATAATACGGATGGCGGAGCTGAGTGCTTCACGACTATTGCCCTGGTAAGTGCCGAAAGGAAGATCCACCACTACAAGTGCTCTCTCCACCGCACGCATCACCGAACCAGCATGGTAAATCATTTCATTGAGTGTGATCGGAAGCGTAGTGGTATGCCCGGCCATCACGTTGGAAGCACTGTCGCCAACAAGGATCACATCAATACCTGCATAATCGATGATCTTTGCCATAGAATAGTCGTATGCTGTAAGCATGGCAATCTTTTCGCCCTTCAACTTCATCTCCTGAAGAACATGGGTGGTTACTTTGGGAAAACGGGTATTTTTTATCATCAGTGCTTATAATTTCAACATGAATACTTTGACCACTTCAAGATTACTAAAGAACTAAATTTCCTGGTTGACCCTTAGTTTTTCCGGAACAGAAAAAAAGATAGCGTTTTAGAGGAAGGAGTAACTGAAATTTTTTATATCGTAAACTGTAAATTTTTATATACATGTATTTTACCATAAATACTGTTCAGAAGGGCCAGAAATTATTGTCGTACCACACTTTCTCGGTAAGTTGCTTGTTGAGATCGAGCAAAAGTTTATGATGTCCTTTTTCCCAATCGGCTAACCATTGGTACAGTTCCTTTTCATTGTTATCATGGGTTTCAGAAGCACGCTGCTCATACACTTCTATGGATTTGTTTTCCATATCAATAGCAGCAGAAATGGCAGCGGATTCGAACCCGGCACCCGAAATATCTGCCTTGATCTTCTCGTTGAGAATACTATTGGCAACGGCTTCATCTTCTGCGGCAGCTTCAAACTGATTTTTGTCAAAACTTTGGTTTTTCTTGTAATGGGCAAATTGTTTGGTAAGAAACTCAATATGTACCTGCTCTTCATCTGCCATGGTCTGGAAGATCTTTTTTACATCTGCGTGGGCGGTTTGGCTGGCAACCATCTGATACAGACTTTTACCGCGGTTTTCCATGATGATGGCTTTCTTTAAAATATCGGTTACGTTGTTTGACATAAGCTTTTGTTTTAAGGGTTTGAATTTTACTTCAAACCTACATGTTTTTTTTGTATTTTGAAAGAAAAGATTTCATGCACCGGAAAAGCAGAGTTGTTTGCATTGTAACAATTTCTTTTATCGCCTTGAATTATTGTTTTTACCAACCTGATGGGCATATTTATATGACTAGACTGCCAATTTTTACAAGAGAAAAAAACTACTTTTAGATCAGTCATGAATGATTCAAAAATATGAAAAAATATCCTATCTTTGACATCTGATGGTATTGCACATTCAGGCAATGGTAAAATTCAAAAAAATAAATATCCTGCAATCAATATTTTCAAACACATAAATTTCACAATCTATGAAAAGATCGTTTTTTTTCGGGCAACGCTACTTGCTTTCCCTGCTTTTAGGGGCAACCTTTATTTTTGCATCGTGCAACACAGATCAACAAAAGAAAACCAACAACGAAGACCTCTCCACCGGCGTACCCCACCCCGAATGGTCGGAAGATGCCATATTATATGAAGTGAACGTAAGGCAATTTACCCCGGAAGGGACATTTAATGCTTTTGCCGAACATCTGCCCCGTATAAAAGAGATGGGGGTTGATATTTTATGGTTCATGCCAGTGACGCCTATCGGCCAGACCAACCGGAAAGGTTCACTGGGCAGCTATTATTCTGTGCAGGATTATACTGCCATCAACCCGGAATTCGGAACGATGGAAGATTTTAAATCTCTGGTAGAGAAAATCCATGCCCTGGATATGCATGTAATCATCGACTGGGTAGCCAACCACACCGCCTGGGATCATGAATGGACTACAAAACACCCCGAATACTATTACACCGATTCGCTGGGTAATTTTACGCCTCCTTACGATACCGACTGGACAGATGTAATACAGCTTGACTACGACAACCAGGAGCTGTGGTCTACTATGATCGAGGAAATGAAATTTTGGGTGGAAGAAATGAATATCGACGGTTTTCGCTGTGATGTTGCTTACCTGGTACCGGTTGATTTCTGGGACATGGCACGCGCAGAACTCGAAGAAGTGAAGCCGGTATTTATGCTGGCCGAGGCAGACCATCCGGAGCTCATGGAAAATGCATTTAATGCCGGATACTCCTGGACCTTTCATCATGCCATGAACGGTATTGCGCAAGGTACCGATTCGGTTGCCTCGCTCAACAGGTATTTCTTTGAAGAAAACCAGGGAAACTACCCCGATGGTGCCTATAAAATCAACTTTATCTCCAATCATGATGAGAACTCATGGGCAGGAACCGTCTTTGAAAGACTGGGTGAAGCGATGGAAACCTTTGCCGTTTTGGCCAACACTGCTCCGGGCATGTTTTTGATTTACAACGGGCAGGAAGCAGCCCTGGACAAAAGGCTTGATTTTTTTGAAAAAGACACCATCAACTGGGATGATCTTCAATACCAGGATTTTTATACAACCCTCTTTGAATTGAAAGCAGAAAACAAAGCACTTTGGAACGGAAACGCCGGTGGTGCAATTGAAAAAGTAACGACCAGTAAGGACGACAGGGTTTTTGCTTTCAGCAGAATGAAAGACGACAATAAAGTTTTTGTAGTTTCCAATTTGTCGGATTCAAATACCAGCGTTTCATTTACCGAAGGTGATTTTACAGGAACGTGGAACGAACTTTTTTCGGATCAACAAGTGATTATTGATGAATCTTTCACACTGCAAATGCAACCCTGGGAATACAAAATATATTACTCGAATTAGAATCTGGGGGCATTTCATTTACAAGGCACATGGCATTAGGTATTCAAATGCACCTCATGCAGTATTGAAAGAAGGGGCAATTGTGCTGGAGCAGAATTGTGGCGTAAAAAGATTAGACATCGTTCATCGTTCAAGTACCTCCTATAAATCTGCCTTAAAAAACACCGGATTCCATCTTGTGTTTGGATAACAAGCACAGAAACACTACCCTATCGTTTTTTTCAAATAAAAGAACCGAATACGGATGTATTTGGTTCTTTTTGAAAATGAGGAGTAAAAAGAAAAAAAACGTTTGTTAGGTGCAATGATGTATTGCACATAAGTAAAACTTAGATAAAAAATTTCTTGCTGTATGCAGATTCTCTTTTACTGCCATCTGTCAATTTTACAACGATAGCAGAAACCTTGCTGTCGATGCGGAAAGATATCTGACTCTGATCTGTGCTCAAAGCACCCTGGAAGTAAACATTTCCCATCAGGTCTGTTACCATCACCCTGTTGTTTGCCTGAAAATTTCCCTGAATGACAACCTGCTGCTGAGATCTGTAAACATTGTATATTTCAAAGGTTGTAAGGGATTCTTTTTCGACTGCTACGGATTCAAAAATCTCGAAAGCACCATCAAAATCGGTTTGAACCAGTCTGTAATAGTATATGCCCGATTGCGTATCCGTATCCGTATAGGAATATTCTATGAGGTAATTGCTGTTTCCGGCAGATTGAACTGTTTCCAATGCGGTCCAGTTTTGTGCGTCGGTGCTTCTTTCAATTGTAAAATAGTCGCTGTTGGTTTCAGAGGCAGTTGCCCATGTGAGCAGAATATCATTGCTTGCATCCGTTCTGGCTTCAAAATAAAGGAGTTCAACGGGAAGAACATCGCAATCCAGATAAATCACATCATTTATATAATCAGGGTTGTTCACACTGTCTTCGCATGCGTAAAAAACATTGTCGGAATTGCCACTTTTAAAAACCCAATCATTGGTTACATTTAAGGTTCCCAGAACCTTTATCTCCGATCCCTGACCAAAGGAGAAATTCCATCCGTCTATGATTGCTGCCCCATCCACAATCATCAACAATTGATCTTCAAAAGATGAACTAGTGGTGCTTGTATAAGAGGCATTTTCTGTAACTCGTAAAAATGTGTTGGCACCGGCAGTAAACCCACCTCCTGCAGTATTTTCAAAACTTCCTTCCACATTCATTACTAAATTATTTTTTGTTTCAAAAGTCTGTTTTACAGACATTGATCCGGTTTCAGCAATATTGATTTCCATCTTATTACCTGAAGTAAAGTTATGATTCATATTGAAATTTCCATTGATATGAAACACTGCATTATTTCCGATAGAAAGAGGATTATTATTAATTTCAAACAATCCATTTACAAAGATTTCAGCTTTCTCACCAATTTTAAAATCACCCCATGAATTTTTATAAAAATTACCATCAATGATCATCGTCACCTTATTACCCATTTCATGATCCTTTGCATTGGCCTGAAATAGAACATCATGCCCTTTATTGATTCTGATGGTGATGTTGTTTTGCTTTTTGGGTGGGATGTTACCATTTTCC
>CAYPFV010000103.1:0-11931 GCA_964410015.1 uncultured Bacteroidales bacterium | reverse complement strand
AAAAAATGAAAATGAACACAGATTTGCCGAAAACAAGTTTTCGGAGTGGACTCATCTGTTTATAATTTTATTAATTCGGTCAGATGGAGCTCGCCCAAACTCCTTTTGGGTTTTTGTCCGTTCTACGAAATCTAATCATCCGCCCGGGTGTCTGTAATATTGTTTTGGTTCGGATCAAAAACGAGAATAACCCAGTATTTGGCGTTTTCTTGCAAAGACTACTTACATATATGAGTCTGCTCCGAAAAGTCCTTTTTAATTCATTAGTGAAAATTTCAAATTCTCATTTTTCTGATAATCAATGATATAAATTATTCTTAACAGATATAATTTGTGGACAATAAATTTTTCTGATTGGACTCATATATCAAAATCAAACTGCAGGTTACAGGTTTTTTGGTATACATTCATGAAGTTTTTATCGTAGTATGCTGAGAACTTTTTACCTTTGCCAGCGATAAAACCACAGATTATGCAAAACTATTTTTCATCCCGCGAAAAAAAAATCGGTATCCTCGGAGGCGGTCAACTGGGAAAGATGTTGCTTGATGTGGCACGCCGTTACGATCTCTATACAAAAATTCTGGACCCTTCTGTCGATGCACCCTGCAGTATAGGAGCAAGGGAATTTGTGCAAGGTAGTTTCAATGATTATGACACTGTAATGAAATTTGGACAGGATTGCCAGGTGATAACCATTGAAATTGAGAATGTAAATACCTCTGCACTGAAAGACCTGGAAAAACAAGGCAAAAAGGTTTTTCCACAGCCTGTGATTGTAGAACTGATTCAAAACAAGGCAGATCAAAAGGCGTTTTACGATCAGCATAAACTCCCCACCTCGCCCTGGTTTTCTTTCAAACACAAAAAAGAAATGGTGAAAAGAATGGAGAAAAAATCTGTTTACTTACCTTTTGTTTGGAAAGCAGCCGTTGGTGGTTATGATGGCAGAGGTGTGCGGGTTATTCGCAGCAAAGCAGACCTGGAGAACATACCGGATGTTCCGGGACTTATCGAGGAACTTGTGGAGATAGAGCACGAGATTGCTATCGTGGCATCGAGGAACGAAAAAGGCATTGTGGCTGCTTTTCCTCCGGTAGAGATGTCTTTTCACCCGGTTGCCAATCTGGTGGAATATGTTTTCAGCCCGGCGAATCTCTCTGAAGAGATTCTGAGAAAAGCAGGCGAAATCACCACTGCTTTGCTCAACAAACTTCAAATTGTAGGCGTGTTGGCAGTTGAAATGTTTGTAACCAAACAAAAAGAGATTTTGATCAACGAATGTGCTCCACGGGTGCACAACAGCGGACATCTTACCATAGAATCGTGCGCTACCTCGCAGTTTGAGCAACATTTGCGCGCCATATTAGGTTTTCCGCCCGGTAGCACAGCTTTGATAAGACCTGCCGTAATGGTAAACCTTACCGGTGAAGAGGGCCATGATGGCCCAGTATGGTATGAAAATGCAGACCAGCTCTTGTCCATGGAAGAAGCGTACATGCATCTGTATGGCAAAACGCATACACGCCCTTACCGGAAAATGGGACATGTTACCCTCACGGGCAGCACCCTGGACGAAGCACGCGAAAAAGCACTTACAATAAAGGAGATCATCAGGGTGAAAAGTATCACATAAAACTACCGCTTGTTAAAAATCAGGCATCCGGAGATGATCGTGAGGGCACGTTCCTGGTTCATCAACAAAAAGTAACTTCAAATAATAAAATAGTACATCATGGAGAAAAAAATAGCCATCGTTATGGGAAGTTCTTCCGATATGAAGGTAATGGAAGATGCCATTAGAGTACTCGAAGAGTTGGGTTTACCCTTTCACCTGGATATTGTTTCGGCACACCGCACACCTGCAAAGATGTTTGACTTTGCTTCCAACGCGCACAAAAACGGTTTTTCTGTGATCATTGCCGGTGCAGGGGGCGCCGCTCATCTTCCGGGTATGATTGCATCGCTTACACCGTTGCCGGTTATCGGTGTTCCGGTGAAATCCTCCAACAGCATCGATGGATGGGATTCTGTTCTGTCTATTTTGCAAATGCCATCAGGAGTACCCGTAGCTACCGTAGCACTCAATGGTGCGCGAAATGCAGGTATTTTGGCCGCCCAGATTCTTGGCAGCCACGATCAGGAAGTTTTACTTAAAATTGTGGCCATGAAAGAAAAACTAAAGGATAAAGTACAAACCATGAGCGAAGAGGTTCAAAACAAATTCAACACAAACTAACACCTGGAAAATAACAAAGAATGTCAACATCTGCCAATAGGATCAGTAAAAAAGAGAGATTTCGTTTTGTACTCGAATATTTTTTGAAAAACAAACCCGTTGCCGAAACAGAACTTATCTATACCAATCCTTACGAACTGATCGTGGCGGTAATACTTTCAGCACAATGTACAGATAAAAGGGTAAACATGATCACCCCCCCTTTTTTTGAGCGTTTTCCGGATGCCAATAGTCTGGCAGACGCAGAAATTGAAGAGGTTTTTTCGTACGTAAAAAGTTGTTCTTATCCCAATAACAAATCCAAAAACCTGGTGGGCATGGCCAAAACACTGTTGGCGGAGTTTGGAGGGGTGGTGCCCGATGAAGTGGATGCACTCCAGAAACTACCCGGTGTGGGCAGAAAAACCGCCAATGTAATTGCTTCGGTAGTGTATAAGAAACCTGCCCTTGCTGTTGACACTCATGTTTTCAGGGTGGCAGCGCGCCTTGGGCTAACTACCAATGCCAAAACACCACTCGAAACAGAAAAACAACTGGTAAAACACATCCCGGAAAATCTGCTGGCCATTGCACACCATTGGCTGATATTGCATGGCAGGTATATTTGTATTGCCCGCAAACCCAAATGCGGTGAATGTCCTCTGACACCAGTATGTAAATTCTATCAGACCCGGCAAACAAAACCCCGCAATCCCACAGCAAAAGAGAAACAGTCTGGTTGAATACCCTTGTAATGGAATTTTGTTCGGAAAAAAGATAAGAAAACATTGCATCAAATCGCTTTTTATCCGGTTTTTTGTCCAATCAACATCAGGACTACCTTTTAAAATTCATTTCATTTCGCCAAAGGTATTTTCAATCTCCTATAAATCTGTTATAAACAAAGTAAGATGACTGGAGCAAAACCGTAATGTGTTTTACGTTTTTTATTTGCAGGACATAGATTACTGTTGAGCTGAACTCAATTATCCATGAATAAGATGAACCGGGCCAAGACAATACTCATGACACACACGAGCATGATTAGGTTTCCTGTTACAGCAAAAAACACAAAACCGGAGTTTTGGCGCGCTCCACCTGACCGAATTAATCAAATTATCAACAGATGATACTATCAAACCCAATTAACCAATAAAATCTTTATTGCAATTGTTTTAATTATTATCATTAGACAGGTTATAACAGCCATAACCGTTTCTCTTATGTTGTTGGAAAGTGTAAGAAACATCGACAGAAACTTTTTCGCTCCATCCAGAAATGCAGCATTAAATAAATAATAATGGATTAATCACCCCATCAATCTGTTGCGACACTGCCTGTCTGTTTTTTAATTAGCGGTTTTTCCCAAACCCTTTACCGGATCATGTGGCGATTGAAGAAAATAGATTGAGGATAGATCGAAGAAACGAACTTTACCTATTGGTTTTGCGCATTGGGGATTTGTGATAACTGATTGTCTCAGCAATTATTACCCGAAAAATCCTTTTCAAAACCGAACCCCAAACAAGTGGATAGATTTTGGGCACTCTGTTTATTGATGCTGATTGCATTTTAACAGTTTAAATCCTAAGACAATAATTGACTCAAATCAACCAAACCAACCTGTATTGTGATGACAGGTAAATGTTTTGCTGATGGCTAATGCTAATGAAAACACCATGGAGCTAGGGACGCTGAAGCGTACAAAATATCCTAAAAACATGAGATTCACGTATGCATGTACGGAAAAAAATGATCGATCATACCCATAAAAACTATCCTGAATAATTTTCAAAAACCCCGGTAAAATTGCTTACTGTTTAATTATGCTTTTTCGTTGCAATCAGAACCATTGCTAAAAAAACAAGTGCTGCCAGGCGCTTGATTATATGCCGATAGAGGTTACAAGAAAACACTTAACATTATTTAACGAACATTTTCCTGACAAATTTATTGGATGAATTCTACATTTCTAAGCACATTTTGAGTAAATCTTATCATTATCCAATTGCAAAAACAAGTTATTTATCCTGTGTGTTTATAAGCCTTTTTACCTGTACTAATGTTTTTAAAAACAGGTATTTTTCTTTACACTAAATCGAATTAAAAAAATTAACTTTGACTGTTAAAATACTGCAATTCATATAAAAAGTAATCTAATTTGTCATGACTATACACAAAGTAAATAAAAATCAATCATTGCCAGACCAAAAAGAAAAGCACGAATTAGAATACTTCTTTAACGCCAGTCTTGAACTACTTTGTATAGCCGATCTTAATGGACAATTTCTAAAATTGAACAAGCAATGGGAAACAGCCCTGGGATACTCAATCAATGAATTGATCGGGGAAAATTTTTTTAAGTTCATCCATCCGGAAGATATTGAATCTACCAGGGAGGCGGTTAAGGATCTTAGAAATGAAAAAGAGATACTAAATTTTGTAAATCGTTACCGCACCAAAAACCACACATACATTCACCTCGAATGGCGATCATTAGCAGTTAAGGGTAAAATATTAGCATCAGCCAGGGATATTACTTCCAAAATAGAAATGGAGAATCAATTAAAGGAACAAGAACGCTTTCTCAGCTCAATAATTCAAAACCAACAAGAATTGATTTGTCGTTTCTCCCATGATCTCAGGTTAACTTATGCCAATAATACTCTCCTGTCTTTTTTTGGACTCGACTGGAATGAAATGACAAAAGCCTATTATTCAAGTCTTCTGCCATCTATGGAAATTGGAAGAATAATCCGAAGGATAAAAAAAGTCACAAACACTTCACCATCCTATACAACACAGGTAGATGTTTTTAACCAAAAAGAAGATTTGAAGAGTATTGAATGGACCATATCCGGAATATTTGACGAAGAGAATCATCTTACTCAATACCAGGCAATCGGCAGAGATATTACAGATAAAATTGAATTCGATAAAACGCTTAAAGAGCAAATACGCTACCAGGAAAAACTTGCTGATCTGTCCTCAGATTTTGTGAATGTAAATCTGCATAATTTTGACTGCAAGATCAATCAGATGCTTAAAAGTTTGGGAATTTTGTTTCATGCAGACCGCAGTTATCTTTTTCTTTATTCTTCTGATATGAATAGCATTAGCAATGCCTATGAATGGTGTCTTGATCATAATTCATCCCAGAAAGACAGGCTCCAAAATATATCATTAAATAAATTTCCCTGGTTTAAAAATCAACTGGATGATCAAAAGCAAATAATTATAAGTGATGTAAATCTTTTACCTCAAGAGGCCCAACCAGAGAAAGAAGAATTTAAAAGCCAAAAAATCCGTTCATTGGCTATTCTGCCTGTTTCAAATCAAAAAACCAGGATCGGATTTTTTGGATTTGATTATATGGATGTTAAGTACGAATGGCAACCGCACCAACTAAATTTTTTGCAATTATTGTCAAATATTATTGCTGACACGTTTATCAAGGTAAGCCACGAGAAGCGAATCCAGTATTTATCAGACATGCAAAGCATTCTGATGAAAATTTCAACCCGGTATATTAATTTACCACTTGAAAAAGCAGATGAATCAATCAATCAAGCTTTAGCTGAAATAGGAAACTTTGTGGGATTGGACCGTGCCTATATTTTCGATTACAACTGGGATAATAATGATTGTAGCAACACTTACGAATGGTGCTCTGAAGGTATCGAACCCCAAATAGATTATCTTCAAAACGTGCCACTGAATGACATAACATATTGGGTTAATACCCACAAAAAAGGAGAAATAATGATAATACCCGATGTAAACTCCCTACCCGATGGTGATGGTGTAAAAGAAATTCTTCAACCCCAATCCATTAAAAGTCTTTTGGCACTGCCCATGATGGATGGTGATTCGTGTATTGGATTCATTGGATTTGATTCGGTAAAAAATCATCATGACTACAACCAAAAAGAAATTACTTTATTGGAAATATTCTCCCAAATGATCGTAAACATCAAAAAAAGAATTAACCAGGAAGAAGAATTAAAAAGGACAAAAGAACTTGCCGAGGCAGCCAACAAAGCCAAATCTGGTTTCCTTTCAAACATAAGCCACGAAATACGAACTCCTTTAAATGCAATTATCGGATTTTCAGAAATTTTATATTATAATATCAAGGATAAAAAACAGCAATCACAACTACGATCAATTTGCAACAGTGGAAAAGCACTACTTGGCATAATCAATGATATACTTGATCTTTCAAAGATTGAAGCTGGTAAGATGAATATTAAAAAAAAATCAATAAGCATTCACGACTTCATTCACGACCTTTATTATTTATACCTTTCTAAATGCCATAAAAAAAACATTGGCTTTTCATTGACTATAAATCCGGAACTACCCTCTTACCTGCATTTGGATTACACACGCACTTATCAGGTAATCAGCAATTTGCTTGATAATGCAGTAAAGTTTACGCATACAGGAAAAGTTGATTTTACAGTAGATTATCAGCCAAAAACTCAAAACTTCATTAACCTTATCATTGTGATTAAAGATACCGGTATTGGTATTGCAGAGGAGGACATAAAGAACATATTCAAACCCTTCTTTCAACCCATTGATCAAAAGGAAGAAATCTATCAAGGCACAGGCCTGGGATTATCAATATGTAAACAAATTATAGATAGTCTTGGCGGAAATATTAAAGCAGAAAGTAAAAAAGATACAGGAACAACTTTCACTATAGAACTTTCCAATGTTCTCATAGGCAAAGAACCATCCGAAAACATAGCAACTACATCTATCCGTAAAAGTATTGAGGATTTTGAACCTGCTACTATCTTGATAGCCGATGACAATCTTGAGAACAGAATTCTTTTAAAAGATATACTGGAGATTAATCAGAAGCTAAAGCTTGTGGAAGCTGAGAATGGCCAGCAAGCCGTAGAAATGGCTCAAAAGTATCATCCTGATATTATCTTTATGGATATTAGAATGCCCGTTCTCGATGGTATTGAAGCAACACGTCTTTTAAGGCAAGATGAGCAGTTCATCAAAACTCCTGTCATTGCTATTTCTGCTTTCTCAACGAGCATCAAAGAATCGCTTCTGGATGTTTCATTATTTGATCTTGCACTGCATAAACCCATAAATATCAAAGATATTATAAGCTCCTTAAGCAACTTTTTAAAACGAAAATATTCCCAACCTCTCGAACTAAAAGAAAAATTAAACCAATTCAAAAGCATTCAGGAAAAAACCTTAGATATAAACGAATTAAAAATGCTTATTGACCTTCTGGAAAAAGATTTTTCGCCAATCTATCATGATCTCCTGTTAAAAAACAATATCAGCCTGATACAACAATTCGCTAACGATCTGAATGATTTGAGTGAACGATTTGGAATGAACATGCTGGCCAAATACAGTAATAACCTGATAAACCATGCCAATACCTTTGATACAGAATCACTCTTAGAGCAACTTAACGATTTTCCACAATTGATTACTAATATCAAAGCAATGGCTGAAATTTCAAAAAATTAAACTTTATGAATGATAATATTCTGATTGTTGATGATAATAAGGAAAACATTAAGGTACTGGGCAGTATCCTTCGTGATGCAGGATTCATAGTCTCTTTTGCCTTTAATGGATTGCAGGCCATTGATGTGCTAAAGGCCAACAAGGAAGTTAATCTGATATTAATGGACATAAAGATGCCTGAACTAAACGGATTTGAAACATGTAAATTAATAAAAAGAAACCCCGAAACCATGAATATTCCATTAATATTTCTTACCGCTAAAAATGATCAGGAAGACATTGTTGAAGGATTTAAATCAGGAGGAGCTGATTATATAACAAAACCTTTTTACTCTAAAGAATTAATAAGTAGGGTAACTACCCATCTTAACCTTAAGCAAAAAACCGATGAGTTGAAAGAAACCGCCCAAAACCTCCATTTACTCAATGCTACCAAAGATAAGTTTTTTTCAATCATTTCACATGACCTGAAAAACCCATTTTCAGTTTTGTTCACCCTTCAAAAAATGATCAAAAAAGAATTAAGAAACCTGGAAAACCAAAGGTTGAACGAGCTGTCATCTCAAATGGAAGTGGCGCTTGATGGAACATTCAGATTGCTGGAAAACCTTCTTAAATGGTCGCAATCACAAACAGGACATATAAAATACAATCCACGGGAACTATTCCTGGATGCTTTTATTGACAAAATTTTTCATGTATTAAAACCTTCTGCCCTGCAAAAAAAAATAACGCTAACCAGTAAAATCGATAGTGAATTGGTAATGTTTACCGATCAAAATCTTCTGGATACCATTATCAGAAATTTGGTTAGCAATGCAATAAAATATACACCCGAAGGAGGGGAAGTAACCCTGACAAGCTGGAAACAAGATCAACAAACATTTATTGAAGTGAAGGATAATGGTGTAGGAATGTCCTCCAATATTATCAATAAGCTTTTTAAAATTGATAGCAACCTGGCTTCAAATCCAGGAACTGCCGGGGAGCGGGGAACTGGCCTTGGTTTAATTCTGTGCCAGGAATTTATAAGCAAAATGGGTGGTAACATAACTGTTGATAGTACTGAGGGAAAAGGAACCAACTTTTTGATCACATTACCCGAAAAGGTACTCAACCCACAACCCTTTGTTCATAACTGATAAACTCCTGTAACCGCAAGGCATCCCTGTGTTTCTTTATCCCATTTCAGGCAGTGGTTTTAAGTATACACAATTTTATGATCAATCCCGAATCTGGCGGTTTATTTTTCAATCGGTGAATATACAATGATTTACGGCACAAAAGAAAGGTCTGTCTCACTTCATTCTCGGGTCTGGCAGTAAGACATCAGTATGGATTTTTATTCCGGTAGATTTACAAAACCTGGCAAACCCAAAGCAAAAGAGAGACAGTCTGGTTGATTACTTTTTAAGGGAATTTTTTTCGAAAAAATCTTTCAGAGGCTGATCTGTTGCAAATAATCTTTGTGATACGCATCTAATTTTTCTGCTTTTTGCCCCGGATAGTCTTCCAGCAGCGTGCCTCCATGGAAAAAGCAGGCAAAGCCACCCGAAGCAACGCCCAGCGCTACCGCTTTTTCCAGGTTAAACTTTCCGCAGGAGGGTTCTGTGATGATCTGATCTGCCAGGGAAGCAATCACTCCCCCTGTAAAATTATCTCCACATCCTGTGGTATCCCCCACGGGGTTTTCTGCCTGCTGTTTCACCTCCGTTTTGGCGCGTGCTGAAACAGGCAGTGCCGTAAAAGTTTGTTTCTCAAACAGATCGCTATTGGCGTAGAACAATACCTCTTCGGGTCCCTGGGTAATGATGGCGGCACCTGCACCTTGGCTGGCAAACCATTCCAGTGCCTCCTGTGCGGTAGTGCAACCACTGTGGCGCAGCGCTTCCTCCCTGTCGGTGATCAAAAGATCAATCCGGGGATAGGCATTTGCTTTCTGACCCATTGGCCAGGGTTTGGAAGGATCATTTTTTTCATTGATAAAATCATAAACCGTATTCACTACCGTGATAATACCCTTGCTCTTTGCTTTTTGCAGCAGACTGTCAATATTTTGGTGGATATTGGGAACAAGCGCCGTGCCTCCAAAAACGACCATGTCACTCTCAAAAAATGAATCTGGCAGGTCTTCCGGATAAAAATCCCAGGCCGCACCAATGTTATTGATAAAAGCCCTTTCGCCATGACCTTGGTCAAATCCCGGATCGGCAAGGACATCGGTAAAAGGTGTGAATTTTTCACTGATCTTATAATTAGCGGTCTTCAGGGGAGTTTTTTGTATTTTCTCCTCTATCACCTTTGCAGCAGCATCGTTGCCGCGGGCACCGGAAAAATATACCTGGGCAGGTTTGTTGTGAAGCATTTGCGCCGCATGGATAAGAGAGACAATGGAAGGACCTCCGGTATTAACTCCTACCGGGGGCTTACCTTTTGTAATGCGGTCACGTATCAGGGAATAAGGCTGCCCGGCAAATTTTTCCAACTCTTCGGTAAATACAAGTTTACCCGGCGACAAACCGCCGTCGCCCGGCGAATGAGAAAGGTAAAGTTCAAAATCATTGCTGTCAAAATCTACCGGTTGGTACAAATAATCAACCAATGCACAACCAGTTCCGGAAATCACAAAGTTCTTCTTCATGTGTTTTTATTTGCTTTAATACCTTTTTTTCTGATTTTTATGTGTTTTGCAAAACCTTGATGACACTGATTCATGGTAATGCAGACAGCAAAGGAGTTTGTATTTTCAGTTCAGGGCAATCCCGGTTTCCTTTTCCCTAAAGGGTTTCCTTTATTGATACACCCGGCATTCTCCAGGCACAGATTCAGTCCCGCTGAATAAACTTATGGTAGTCAGAGGCCAACAGGTGCAACGGTTCTTCATCCTCCACGGTTTCCGGAAAGCGCCCCACCTCTTCCAGAAAACAGTTATCCTTGTTGTCGTCGTTTACGGCACTCACCTCTCCCACCAGCACTTTCCCTTTATGGGTTTCGCCATAAAAGCGGTGATAAACGCCTTGCTCCAGACTGATGCTTTCACCAGGGGTAAGGATGATGCTGCCGCCTGCCTCCACCTGATGAACAACGCCATCTACCTTTACAGTTACAGGTGTGGTATCCAGTTTATCGTCTTTGGTGGCATTGTAAAGCTCCACTACCAGGTTTCCACCTCCGCGGTTGATGATGTCCTCCATTTTTGACCAGTGATAATGCATGGGCGTTTCCTGATTTTCTTCCACGATCATGATCTTTTCAGCATAAGGCTTTTTATCTACATTGTACTTGCCATTGCGCAGCGTAAACAGGAAAAGTCCCCGTTTGTAAAAATCGCCTGACCCGAAATCGGTGATATCCCATCCCAGCATATTTTCAATTACTTCTGCTGCTTTCTGATGGTTTCTTTGCCAGTCTTCTACTTTCCAGAAAGCCCATGGTGGAAGGAAAAATTGTTTGTCATCCATGAATTTTTTTGCATCGAGCATAATCTCGTTAATCTCGCTTCTCTTCATATTTTTAAGTTTAATTGATGAGTCCACTCCGAAAAGTTTATTATCCACAAATTACACCAATAGACACGAATTTTAATATCTGATATTCAAGCAATTAAAAACATAGAATTTTCGCGAATTTCCCGAAAACTTGTTTTCGGAGTAAACTCATTGATTTTTATCTGAAAAACAAATCTCAATTTATTCTGAGGCGAATATAGGTTTTTTCTTCAAAATTCAACATTTCACTGGTCTCAAAAGTAGGGTATAAAGAGATAAATACACGAAAGAGAGAAAAATTTCCACTTTTGCTCCTGGTAAATTCTCATCAGAGTTCTTTTTCCGGAATCTTATGTCACCTTTAACCCCATAGCCGCATAGTACCGGCATGATAGCAGAATCTAACCATCGACGTATGATCTCCCAACATGATCGAAGTCTGACATACATTAAAAAATAAGGGAGCTGGTTTAACCCAAACCTGAAAGGGAGTTGAAAGGGCGTTGAAAGGGCGTTGAAAGGGAGAAGATTTCTACCCTGATGTCAGCTTTACGCGCTTTGTCATTACCCTAATAATCATCCTCGTGTGTGTCAAAACTTTGTCATGGCTCGGTTCATCTGGTTACAATTGCCATCATTGCTGTTTTATTATAGTTATAACAAATGTAAGAACATTGATCATGATTGGATATATAACATATTGTTGTGGATACC
>CAYPFV010000102.1:0-11994 GCA_964410015.1 uncultured Bacteroidales bacterium | reverse complement strand
TGGAGCTCGCCAACAGTCTGACTGCATGCTTTACATGCCCGCATTATAATCATCCACGTGTGTGTCAATAGTATTGTCATGGCTCGGTTCATCTGTTCATAATTTGATTAAAGTTGTATGATGAAACCTCCATTTTGCTGATTATTATACCATTGTGTTTGTATGTAGTAGCACATGGAGTTTTCATCTTACAACAGTATTATTGTGAATTTGGTTTTAAAACCACGCCATTTTTTTTTCTTCCATCTATTTTCACCAGTATCGGGTTAGCGAAACAAACATGTTTAACGTATTGATTTTCAAAAGAAGGAGTTTGTTTGTTCAGAAATTCTACATCATAAAAACCATCATTCTTAAAAGGATTGATGGTAAAATACCCTACATGAAAAGAAGTAAGATTTTGAAAAAAATGTGTACCCTGGCTTGCATCAATCTGAAAATTTTTCAAACCAGATTCAACAATCAGTCTGGCAGCAGATATCTGCGACCATTTTACAGGAATACCCAACCAGGGGTCGCTTGATCCCCATCGGCCGGGTCCGATAAGAATATAGTTTTTTTTACTTTCAACAAATTGACTGTTGAGTTGGTCGATGGTATGAGCAATATCTTTGGTTTTTGCAGGATCAAATGCTTCAGGTTTTACATAAACTAAATCCTGAATATAATCATGTATTCCATTTCCCAGGGCATTTTCACTGAAAATAATCAACTTATCATTAGAAGCTTCATCAATCTCAACCTGGTGTTTTTCATTGGCTTCAACGATGGGTCTTATTTGGAGAAAATGAAATATACGAGGTTGAAGATGAGGAGTATCCAGATTGACAGAGAACTCGATTTCCACCTGGTTGTTCATTTCACTTTTTCCTATGTGCAAAAGAGTTTGAAGCACTTCAGCGAGGGGGAATGAATTATACTTGAGGATATTGGAAAAAGTGATGATCTTTTTCCCACCTTCATACATACCATCCCGGATGATCTGATCATGATAATCATAAGTAGAAGCAACAAACTGTAGTGCTTTGTCACCTTCTGCATGTTTGATTCTCAATCTGTGAAGGTTGATCGTTTCGTCGGTTGAGGATCTGAATTTTTCCGGATCCAGATCAAGGGAATAGAACTCCTTTTGGCTGTTGGTCAGAGCAAGTTCTGGTACTGAAAGTTGCAACACTTTTTGGGGATATTTGGGGCAAAACCTCATAGATATTCCACCTTCCACAATGGTTTTTCCCAATCCGAAGGCAATATTTGCAATTCCATCTTCGTATTTTTCCGGTTCGATAGGATAGAAGTTTACCGAGCGCGCCACACCCGACAAAACTGGATAAAATCGATTTCCGTAACTACGACCTGAAACTTCCTGAATGACAACTGCCATTTTTTCTTCATCAATAACATTGGAGGTGGCGGCAATATAAGCTTTGCTTTCTTTATAAAAAACCGAAGCATAAACGCTTTTTATTGCCTGCTCGAGTTGAAAAGCTTTCACACGGATATCATGATGATTATTAGGAATCATATAAGTGGAATAAACACCTGCAAAAGGCTGATAATGGCTATCTTCCAGCAAACTGGAGCTTCTCACGGCCAGGGGAGATTTGATGGCTTCAATGATCTCCATGATATATTTTTTCATGCGTGGTGGAGTTGAAGCAGCACCAAAACGTGAAATAATTTCCTGGTCGGAAACATTAGACAGGGCAAACTCATAAAAATTATTCAGCTCCATAAATTCATCGAAAAGATCGGTTGTGAGCACTACTGTTCTGGGTATGGTAACCATTACATCTTCCCATTTAAACATGATCTTATGCTTGTTGATAAAAGAATCAATAAAAGCAAGTCCTCTGGCCTTTCCACCAAGCTGCCCGTCGCCTAAACGGGTAAAAATTGCATATTCGTCAATATGACTGGCAATAATTCCTCTTCCTTTGGTTTTTCTGTAATTGGCAATGGTATCTATCAGATAACTTCTAATCTCTTCAATGTTATTGAAATCGGATGTATATTTTTCGGCAAATACCTCTGCCAGTGAAAAAAGCGCTCTTGCTTTTAACCAGCGGGAGAAATGATTATTGGAAACATGAAAGTTAAGGCTTGCCTGGCTTATCTTAGATATTTTCACCTGTAAAGAATGAAGATTGTTTGCACGGTCTATTTCCATATCACTGACCGGGTCTCTGAATACAAAATCCCCAAATCCATAATTATCTTTGATATAATGCTTTAGATCCAGCAATAAAGTCTGAGAATATTTATTAATAAAACTCGCAGATAAAGATTTTACAGTTTCGGGTTGCAAATCTTCGGAGGACTGCAATAAAATAGGTATTGCAGACCCTTCATCTCTTATCATCTGAGCAAATCTGATTCCTGCAATTTTATCCTTTTTGCCCTGCCTGTAATAAGAAACATCTGAAATAACCCCCAGTAGATTTTTTTTAAACTTATGATAAAGTATTACAGCATCATCATAAGTTTTGGCCAGTAATATTTTTGGGCGTGCCCGCATACGGAGAGTTTTCCTGTGCTCGTTTAGTCCTTCTGTCATCAGTTCGTTGGTTTGCTCAAAAATAACCTGATAAATACTGGGAAGATAAGATGAATAATACCTCACAGAATCTTCGACAAGCAGGATTGCCTGTACACCCTTTTGTTGTACATCATACTCAGCATTCATTTTATCTTCCAGAAGTTTTATAATTGCCAGCAACAGCCCCGAGTTGCCCAACCAGCAAAATACATAATCAATAGAGCTGAGATCTTCATTGGCAAGTTTCATGGTAACTTCTCGTGAAAAATGAGTCAATACAACAATAGGTATATCAGCATAACGCTTTTTTATTTTTTTTGCCGTTTCAAAAGCATCAATTTTGCCTACATTGAGCATGGTAATAATCAGATCAAACTTTTTTGTTTCCAGCAAATCAAATGCTTTCTCTGATGAGCTAGCCTGGGTAAACTGGGGCGGATACCTGAGATTTTTAGAGGTATACTCCAAAAATATCTTTTCGTTGATGCGTCCGTCTTCTTCGAGCATAAATGCATCATAATTGGAACAGATGAGCAAAACATTGATGATGCGTTGTTGCATGAGGCTTTGATAAGAAATCTCAGTAAACTCATGCCTGTCGGTTGAAAAAAGTTTGTTGTATTTGTATTTTGATTGCGATTCGCTAATATGAATAGTATTGTCTTCCATGATTTTATTTTTATACAGAAAAGAGTTATTGTGTTTTGTGTAAAGATAAAAGGAAAAGTATTGATAGATTCAGCAACTTTTGGGTATAATTGGTTACCTTGTGGTGATTAAAGAATTTTTAAGAGTTAAAATAAATCAAAGAAACTCTCTTTTTGCCATCCATGATTACTTCCAGCGGTTTTTTAAACCTGACATGTTTAAAGAACCTGGTTTGCTCCACCAATTCGGCTCTATGAAGAACATCCCAGTTGATGAAATCAATCAAATCATTATGTTTTACTGAGAAATAACCAACATTCATAGAAATGACATTATGGAAAAAATGAGATCCAAGGGAAGCATCGAGCGGAAAATTTTCCATGCTAACTTCAACAATGATAGAAGCATTTGAAATATTTGACCACGAAACAGGTATACCAATAAACTTATCGCGTGTACCCCATCTGCCAGGTCCAATAAGGATATATTTGGTATTTTGTTTTTGCATTTTCTGATTCAACTGCGCTATTTCGTCGCGCATTTTTTCAGTTTTCAGTTTATTAAAATGTTTAACATCAACAAAAATAACGTCATAAAGAGTATTTATGATTCCGTTGCCCATACCATTTTCAGAATACAACAGCAACCTGCCGTTGTCAATATTATCAAGTTCTATGTTTTGCTCAATCACATTCTTGATCAGCGGTTTAATCTGCAGCAGGTAAAACGAAGCTCTGCCTTGTTTATCTTTGTTAAGATCAACAGCAAATTCAATTTCCACCGGCGAACCCATAGCTTCTGATACAATGTCGAGAATCAACTCAATGGTCTTAGCCAGAGGAATATGGTCGTATTTCAATATATTAGCAAAATTGATCACCCGTGGGCCGGGTTGAGTAATCCCTGGAATGGTTCTTTCTGAAGAATAATCATAAACAGATGCACAATGTTTGAGTGTACCGTGCTCTTCTGCTTTAGAAATATCTAGTTTCTTCAGGGAGGCATCTTCCCCCTTTCTAAGGTCAATACTGGTAAGTTCAAGATTGATGGCATAAAAATGTAGTTGTGAATTTTTAAAAAGGTCTTTTGGTGTATAAATTTCGAGTTTGGGATGTACCGGCGAAAAGCGGTAGGTTTTTTCACCTTCCACCACATATTTGCCCAGCCCCATTGCCGCTACAGCAAATCCCTCTTCAGGCTTCATGTATGAGAAGGGATAAAAATTATAGGACTGCGCCACACCGCTGATATGTGGATAAAAATATTTTTCAAATTCATTTCCAACCACTTCCTGTAAAATCACTCCCATCTTCTCTTCTTCAATTTTATAATTTACCGCTTTAAAATAAGATTGTGCGGTGGGTGAAAAGATAGAAGCAAAAACAAGTTTAACAGCATCCATGAGTTGCCTGAGTCTTTCTTTAATGTCGGGATGATTATTGGGGAGTAAAAAAGTATCGAAAATACCTGCAAAAGGTTGCATAAGAGAATCTTCGAACAAACTGGATGACCTGACAGCAATAGGTTTGCTGATAGCAAACAGATAGCTTCTTAGTTTTCTAATCAGGTTATTATTCAGATTTCCTTCTAAGAACAGTTTTTGAATGGTGGCATAATCTTTATCACTATAAATTTTATCAATCAGATGGTTTTTCTGTATAAATTCTTCAAACTCCCCTGTACCAATGATAGCTGTTTTTGGTGTTCTTATTTTGATATCAGGGATGATCTCCTCAAAGGAAAAATTGTTGATCAGCATGTTGATGAATGCCAGTCCCCTACCCTTCCCGCCAAGGGATCCGGGGGCCATTCTCACTATATTGGTTTCTTCTTTCAGGGCAGAAGTTTCAAAATTGACCACTTTTCCTTTTTTACTGTCGCTAATTACCTGTTCTATTTCATCAATCATAAAATCCCTTACTTGGGCATGATTGGTAAAATCTTCGACTTTAAGTGGTCTGATCTTTTTTGCGATCTGTATCTCACCCCTGGCCATTAACCAATGAGAAAAATGATTTTTGCGGGCATGATAGATCAGAGATTTGATGGGAATAGATTTCAGATGTGTCTGAAATTCTTTCATGGAGCGTGCCACAGCAATTTCTTTTCTGCCATGTTCATCGCGGTAAACAAAATTGCCAAACCCAAGGTAATAATTGATAAAGCTCTGTAGATCCTGCTTAAGGGTCTCAGAGTTTTTATTGATAAAGGTCGACTTTAACAAGTATGCATTCCGTGCATTTTCGCTGTCTGAAGATTGCAAAACCACAGGTAGTTCGGGCATTTGATTACGTACATATCCTACCAGATTTAACCCGGCATAAGGATCCAGTTTCCCATATTTTTCAAATTTCACATCAGATATCAAACAAAGCAGGTTTTCACGGTATTTATCAAAAAGGGTTAATGCTTCAGTGTAATCGGTAGCCAGCAATATCTTAGGTCTAACCCTCATTTTCAACAATTTGTGCGTTTCGTCGGTATTTACTTCCTCAATTAAATGTCGTGTTTGCTCAATAACAATGGAATACAAAATGGGAAGATACCTCGAGTAATACTTTGCCGAATCCTCCACGAGTAAAATAACCCTTACCATGCCAACCTGAATATCGTTCTCAACATTCATCCGGTCTTCAATATATTTTACCATTGCCAGAAAAACATTTGAATCACCGTTCCAGACAAAAATTTTATCAATAGAATTCAGATGTTTACTTTTATCTTCAAATAAACTGATATCGCTGTTATTGTTGAGCAAAAGAAAAATAGGGATGTTGTGATATATTTTTTTGATGATACGGCTCAAATTAACAGGAGTGGTTTTATCCACCCCCATCATCACAATGACCAGGTCGAAGTGTTTTTCCTGTAACTTTTCAAGAGCTTCCTCGGGTGTAGATACACCGGTTATTCGAGGGGCGGATGACAGATTTAACTGATAATACTCGCCTCTTACCTGTTCAAAAAATTTTCCTTCCTGCTCAATGATATAAGCATCATAAAGATTGGCTACCAGCAGTATTTCCCTTACTTTGTAGGGCATGAGATCATGATAAATATCGCGGTCGGAGTGATGCTTTACCAGAAATTTCTGAAGTAATTTTCGGCTTTTCGTGCCTTCTTTCTCACTGGAAACAATCTTTTGCTCTTTGGTATTCTGCGAAGATATTTTGAGCAGGCTTTTGCCAATGTAAGTATTTAAATGACCGGAAATGATTCCGCTCAGGTTGTTGATCAGATCACGTTCTTCGAGTAAAAAAGGACCTTCATCTATATTGGGATGTTCAGAAAGATAAAACACCTCAATAAGTCCTTCTTTGGCGTCTATGGTTTCAAAAGTTTTTTTCTGGTACCAGGGTGATTCTTTAAATTTCTCACTGCTTACAAAAAATCTGTTGCCATAAGTTATCCTGGCTACTGTATCCTGTGGATATTGCCATGCACCAGGCAGGATTTCACAAATTTGCTGAAGCATTACCTCAACATCTTTGTTTTGCTTTAAAATTCGGGTGGTTTGATTAATTGCACCAAGCTCTTTTAAGCGCTCTCTTTTCTCCGCAAGGAGTTTTTGAATTTCTTCTTTTGTAATGCTAACCTCATTGAACAAATCATCGGAAAGGGAATCTGCTTTTGCTTTTTCTTCTTTTGATAAGTCGGAATCATCAATATCCATAAATACAGTTTTTCTGTAAATATATTCAGAAAATCACAAACTACCTATAGCTAATATTACAATCGGATAAAAATAATGGGTTCAAATGCATAAACTTCCCACACTTCCACACAGGAGAAAAGTGCAGGAATAAAAGTAATACTTATGGCATTAAATCATGAGTCCACTCCGAAAACTTGTTTTCGGCAAATCTGTGTTCATTTTCTATTTTCAAACCCACTGATTGTCAAAATTTAACATCTGTGTAAATCTGTGTAATCTGTGGTTAATTGACTTTTTAGAGTGGGCTCAATCATCAATATTGAATATATAGCAAACTATAAAAATCAACGGATTGATTTTTTAAATCAAGGAGGGATCTTCGCTCATCACTCCCCGATTCAAAAAATCGACAAATGGCTTTAACACAACAAGTTTTTCAACAACCTTTTTTGTACCCTTTTTATCGGTTAGCAGTGATTTTGAAATGGGCACAGTTGCCGTAAAACTTTTTAGTTTCAGAAATTCAATGGCAGGATTGCTTTCATCATAACCTTTAGGTGGCCGCACCAGTGTGATTTCATCTGACCTGTCGATATCTCCATAAATATTTTTAAAATTTTCATGATGGATAATCTCCAGGAGATCATCATAAAACACATCAATCTCTTTTCTGATCTTTTTTAGTACATTTCCTTGTGGCATATAAATACCTCCCCCTGCAAAAGAACCTTTTTCTGTGTCGATATGTACATAATAACCTGCATTTTGCATTCTTTTTCCCATCGGACTGATAATAATGCCCAGGTGTGTTTTATAAGGCGTTTTATCCTTAGAGAATCTTATATCGCGATTAATGCGAAAAGTACAATCTTTCACCTTCAAATGAGCGATACCAGGCACATGTACTTGCAATTCGGTTAAAAACTCCTCTACAAGACGGTGATAGTCTTTTTTCACTTTTTCATATCGTGATCTGTTTTTATCGAACCATTCTTTATGATTATTTAAACGCAACTCATCAAAAAACTCCAGGGTATCTTTCCGTAACATTCGTTTTCTTTTTGAATAAATAAAAAAACAGACAATATCATAAGCATTATATAGTGCAAATAACATTTTCAGTCAATCGCAAATAAAAAAACTGATTAGCTCTATGCAAAAAAATGAATTAGAAACATTATAAAAAATCGGTAAACAACCCAGTATTTCAAATGTTAAAGTCTTCTAATAATTTAAAAGAAAAGCATATTGAAGTGCAATCTCTTTCAATTTTTGAAATCTGCCGGAAGAACCACCATGACCAGCCTCCATGTAAATGTATAAAAAGATATCAGTATCTGCTGTATTGTGGTCGCGCAATTTGGCTGTCCATTTAGTAGGTTCAAAATACTGAACCTGAGAGTCATACAATCCAGACAAAATCAGCATATTAGGATAATCCTGTTTTTTAACCTGGTCATAAGGCGAATAAGACAGCATATAATGATAATATTCCGGATCGTTGGGATTTCCCCATTCATCATATTCGGATGTGGTTAAAGGAATAGAGGTATCCAGCATGGTGGTGACTACATCTACAAAAGGCACTGCTGCAATGATGCCTTTATATAAATCAGGACGCATGTTTACAACTGCACCCATTAATAAACCTCCGGCACTACCACCCATTGCAAATAATTTATCTTTTTGGGTATAATTATTTTCAATCAAAAACTCAGAAACATCAATAAAGTCATAAAAGGTATTCATTTTATGAAGCAATTTGCCATCTTCGTACCACTGTCTTCCCATATCCTCTCCGCCTCTGATGTGAGCTATAGCATAAACAAAACCTCTATCGAGTAAACTGATCAGGTTAGAATTAAAGACAGGATTCATACTAATTCCATATGATCCATAACCATATTGCAAAAGCGGATTCTGACCTTTTAGGTCTGTCCCTTTTTTATATGCCATGGTAACCGGAATTTTTTCTCCATCGCGTGCAGAAGCAAAAACACGGATGGTTTCGTAATTGTTTTTATCGAAATCACCCAGCACTGTTTGTTGCCAGACAAGGGTTTGTTCCTTTGTTTCCATATTATAATCAATTATTTCGCGGGGAGTAGTGAGCGATGTATAGCTAATGCGAAGCAAATTTGTATTCATCGTCTCATTGATTTGAATACCTGCCGTATATGCCTCCTCCTGAAAATCGAGATAATGCTCTGAATTGTTTTCAAGGTTGATAATCCGCATGTGTCTTAATCCGTTTTTACGCTCCTGGATAACTATATAGCGATCAAAAATTTCGATATTTTCAAGCAACACATCTTCACGATGGGCAATCACTTCCTGCCAGTTTTGCATTTGAGTATTGCCATCGGCAGTTTCCATCAACCGGAAATTTTGTGCCTTATGATTGGTTAAAATGTAAAATTTATCGTTATGGTGCCATGTTTCATAAAGAAGATCTTTCTGCCGTGGATGAAAAACCCGAAAATTACTTTCCGGAGTGTTTGCATCAAGAATCAATTCCTCATTACTTAAGGTTGACCGCACGGATATTTTGATGTACTTGCCATCTTTGGTTTTTGAAACCCCCATATAATAATACGTTTCATCCTTTTCATGATACATTTCCGTGGTTTCCTTATTTTCTGTGTTATACTTCATTACTTTTACATAGCGCAATGTAACAGGATCAATGATCGTATAAAAGAAAGTTTTATTATCATTTGCCCAAACAACATCGCCCGCTCCATATTCAATATTGGTAGAATCTATTTCATTGGTTTCCAAATCTTTTATTAAAAGTGTGTGTTGCCTCCTTCCCATGGTATCCACTGCAAAAACAACTTTTTGATTATCCGGAGAAACATCATAACTACCTATGCGGTAGTAACTGTAATTACTTGCCATTTCAGGAACATCGAGCATAATCTCTTCCCTGGCATTCAAATCTCCTTTTTTCCGGCAATAGAAAGGATATTCTTCTCCTTCTTCATATCGGGTATAATAATAATATCCGTTTTTTAAAAAAGGTGCAGAATTTTCGTCCTCTTTGATGCGGCTTCTCATTTCATTAAACAACTCGTCCTGCAAACTTTCTGTATATTCAAGACTACTCTGCAAATAATCATTTTCCTGTTCTATATAATGAATGACATCAGGATTGTCACGCTGATTTAACCAATAATAAGGATCGACCCGGGTATGATCATGAATGGTTAGTTCTTTTTTAATTTTTTCAGCCTCGGGGGGCGATTTTTTATTGGATGATTGATTGCTGCAACTTATCATGGTAAAAAATATCAAAGTAAAAATTAAGTTTTGGACAAAAAGTTTCATATTGCAATAATTTGAATGAAAAATATCTTTACTGCAAAAGTAATGAAAACAGAAACGTAATTTTTCACCCGTAAATAATTTGTAGTTTATGTTCAGATGGAACTCCATGTTTACTCTTTTCATTGGTGTTTGTGTTTAACTCGCAAACATGTTCGGTTCATCATATAATATTTTGATTAAATTGGTATGATGCCCCCTATTCCTGATGACTATACCCTTGTCATTGTATGTAATAACACACAGAGGTTTCATTAATGTTCCCTGAAATTTAAAAAATAAAATTCTGGCAAACTAGTCTGTTCAACAGGCTTTCGTATAAAGGCAGGTTTTCAATAAAGTATAATTTTTTTTAAATGACTGTTATTTGTTTTAATTGACCCAGTTAAAGAAAAATGCAATTTCTTATTTTGAAAAGTCTTTAACAGAATCTCTACAGATTTGCTTATTACTTTTACGTCAAACAAAAAGACATTAAACACGCATGGATTCATCCATAAAAATGTAATTGCATCAAAATTGTCTTGCTGATATTTTTGGGGGGAATAAAAACCGGCCCATGGCAATAATAATTGACAGATAGGTGGTGGATAATTATAATTTCGTAACACGGCAAAAATTACAAAGCGATATTACTGGCAAGCTCTCTTGTTATAAAAAACGAGAATAGCGTTTATAAAATCATAAACAAATAAAATATGGCAAGGGTTAGTTTAACAGAGCAGACTATCATCGAGATTAAGATATAAGATAACAGAATAATAGCAGATGAACCGATCTATGACAAAGTTTTTGACATACACGCACATGATTATAATGCGCGGCATGAAAAGTATGCAGTCAGACTGTTAGCGAGCTCCATCTGACCTAATGATTCAAATTATAAACAGATGAACCGAGCCATGACAAAGTCTTTGACACACACGCACATGATTATAATGCACGGCATGTAAAGCATGCAGTCAGACTGTTAGCGAGCTCCATCTGACCGAATTAATCAAATTATAAACAGATGAAAGTATTAATTGTGGAAGACAACATAGAATTGGGAAATGATTTGTCTGATTTCCTTAAAGAGCAAGGGTTTATTGCAGAAATTGCAGATAATCTGGCTATAGCAAAGGAAAAATGTTTCATTTATCAATACGATCTGGTGGTTTTAGATCTTGGACTACCCGACGGTAACGGATTAGATTTGATAAAAGATTTGAAAAGCGTTGGTTCGGATACCGGAATTCTGATTGTAACTGCCAAAAATGCATTAGACGACAAGGTAAAGGGATTGGAACTGGGCGCCGATGACTATCTAACCAAACCATTTCACAAAGCCGAACTCAACGCCAGGATCAGATCCATTCTACGCAGAAATAAATTTAAGGGTCAAAACATTATTCAGTCTACCAACATCAAAATAAATATGCTCTCTCTGGAAGTACATATCAACGATGAACTGACTGATCTTACAAAAAAAGAATTTGACTTGCTCATATATCTGATAGATAACAAAAACAGAGTACTTACCAAAGAAAGCATTGTTGAACATTTGTGGGGCGACCATGCAGATCAGTCGGAAAATTTTGATTTTATCTATAATCATATCAAAAACCTGAGAAAAAAACTTAGTAAAAAAGGTGCTGATGTTCAGATAAAATCAGTTTACGGAATGGGGTATAAATATCTGGAAAACAACGATAAAACAAGCATAACAATTCATTCTCATAAAAAACATTCATAAATTGCTTGTGTAAAAAACACTATACACGATTCTAATAATTGAGTCCACTCCGAAAACTTGTTTTCGGCAAATCTGTGTTCATTTTCTTTTTTT
>CAYPFV010000101.1:0-12034 GCA_964410015.1 uncultured Bacteroidales bacterium | reverse complement strand
GGATGGGTTTCACATCGATCTGAGATCCGGGAAGGAAAGCTTCGATACCAAACACATCCACAATTAAACCACCTTTGGTGCGGCATTTTACGAATCCATTGATGATCTCATCCTGTTCCATGGCAGTATTAATTCTTTCCCATGATCTGAGAGTACGTGCTTTTTTATGAGAGAGTACCAATTGCCCGCTAACATCTTCCTGACTTTCAACATAAACCTCTATTTCGTCTCCAATAGCCAAATCGGGGTTATACCTAACTTCGGCAGCAGGTATTACCCCATCAGATTTAAAACCAATGTTGACAACAACTTCACGGTTATTTTTAGATACAACCGTTCCATCAATTACTTCTCCCTCGCCTATGGATTTTAATGTATCATCATAAATACTCTCCAATCTTTCTCTCTCTTCCTTCGAATATGTATCTTGCTTTTTACCCACTGCATCCCAGTCAAAGTCGCCGGGTTGGGGCAGTGAATCAGCATCAAAAGTTTTTTCTTCTTTCTCTGTGTTTTCAGCAACAGCATCCTCTTCTACTTCTTCTTCTTTGCTTTCCTGGTGAGTTTGCGTTGACTTTTCTTCCTGCTGTTCTGCAGAATTATCAGGAGCAGTTTGTTCTTCTTTGTTTTCAGGTTGGGTATTGTTTTCCTGGTTTTCTTTTGCAGCTTCCTGGTTTTCTGCTGCAGAATTTTTGTTTTCTTCTAGCATCTAAAGATTAATTAATTAAATGTGGCAATGCAAGCATTACCGGGTTTAACAATAGGTGAATTATTCCCGAAAATGGGACTGCAAAAGTAGTCCTTTTTTCTGGAAATAAAAAACTAAAAATCAATGAAATGAAAGTTTTTTATGGATTTGCAGGCTTTTAACCAATCCCGGGATAAATAATACGCAACCAAGAAGTAAGATAATAAAGAAATCTTTGCAGAAATTCATGATTTCACGTAGATTCAACAAACAAAAAAAATATAAATTTGACTGCCATAAAAGCTGAAATTTTTCTCAATATCATTGCTGTTTATCAAATTATATGCCCTTTATCGTTCTTTTATTTCCTTTTTGGGCGTATTGTTACTGTTTGGATTACCATCAAATTCGTGATGACTATTATTTCAAATTTATAAAATGCGACAGTCCCGGCAAAAGGAAAAAATAGCATGTAGTTTAAAGACAAAAAAAATAAATGTTTTCTTGCTGTCACTAATTACAACCGAAAAATTATAAACCTATGAAAAGACTGGAAAAGTGGTATAAAGATATGCCATTGAGTGCGCGTGTAATTATAAGTATGAACCTGGCCATATTTTTTGCCATCATGATCATATCTGTTTTGGCAACGATCAATCGCATCAACGTTCAAAAAAAGGATGCAAGGGCAATGATCAGCAATGAGTTAGAGCAGGTGACCCAGTTGCTCAATCTTACAGAACGTGAGAATTACCAGGAGATAGAAGAAGTGATTCAAAACAGAATACTATACAACACCGGATATTTATCCCTGATCGACTCAGAAGGTAATGTTCTGATTGACCGGAATAAAAAGGGGGAAAATGTTGCCAACACTGAATTTTTCAGGGAAATAAGAAATCAGAGAAAGGGTGAAATTCAGATCATAGATCCTTTAACAGGTGAAAAGCAGTATCATTATTTCACATATTATCAACCTGCTGATATTTATATCACCGCTAGCATCGACAGGAAAGAGTTCATCACCAAGCCTGTTTACAATACCCTGAAAATTTTACTTTTTGCCATGATTTTTACCTGGGTGACCTTTTCAACAGTGAATTATTTTATTATGAAAACCGTTACAACCCCCATTAAAGGTTTGATAAATACAATGAAAAAAATGAGCAAAGGAGAATTGCCAAATGCTTTTCATTATCCTTTTAAAGATGAAGTCGGTCAAATGACCCAATCGGTAAATGAATTGTTGAAAGGGCTAAAAGGTACCTCCATTTTCGCTGAAGAGATTGGCAAAAACAATTTTGATCATGCTTATAAACCCCTTAGTGCGGATGATGTGTTGGGCAATGCATTGCTTGATTTGCGGGAGAGTTTAAAAACAGCAAAAGAAGAAGAACAGATCAGAAAAGTGGAAGATGAAAAAAGAAACTGGACAACCCAGGGTCTGGCCAAATTTGCAGATATACTAAGGCATAACAATGACAATATGAAAGAACTTTCCTACGATATTATTAAAAATCTTGTAGGATATCTTGAAGTAAATCAGGGGGGTATTTTTATTCTCAACGAAGATAAAGAAAAAAACGAAAATTATCTGGAGTTGACAGCATGCTATGCCTTCGACCGGCGTAAATATGTGGAAAAAAAAATATTGCCCGGAGAGGGGCTGGTGGGCACATGCTTTTTGGAAAAAGAACCCATTTATATTACCGAAATACCCCAGGATTACATTCGTATCACCTCAGGATTAGGAGAAGAAAACCCCTCCGCTCTTTTATTGATACCACTGAAAGTAAATGAACAGGTTTATGGAGTTATTGAGATGGCTTCTTTTGAACCTTTAGAAAAATACAAAATTGATTTTGTAGAAAAAATTGGAGAAAGTATCGCCTCGACCATATCGAGCGTAAAGATCAACACCCAAACAGCTATGCTGTTGCAAAAGTCGCAGCAACAGGCAGAGGAGATGCGTGCCCAGGAGGAGGAGATGAGGCAAAACATGGAAGAACTTACTGCTACTCAGGAAGCAATGGCAGAAAAAGAGAGGGAAAACCAGGCAACCATACAAGCATTAAATGCTCAAAACCAGGATAAACTGGATGAATTTCAACTGAAAGAGAAAGAATTACTGGAAACCCTCGAAAATTGCCCGGATAGTGTTGTAAAATCAAATGCCAGGGGGGCGATTCTTTTATTTAATAAAGCAGCAGAAAAACTATGGGGTTTCAATCGGGAGGAAGTCCTCGGGAATGACTTGAAAATGCTGATGCCGCAGAAAGAGTCTGATAAACACAACGAGTATATGCAGAATTATTTACAAACAGGCGTGAAAAAAGTTAGTGGTAAAGGAAGAGAAGTATGGATCAAAACAAAAGATAACAAAACGCTTCCGGTATTTCTGACCCTTGTTGAAACGCGTACGAGCGAAGAAATATTTTTTACCGGATTTTTTACTGAAAAACCGCTAAGCAATATATCCGCGGAAGAAACTCCAAATCATCCTCATGACCCGGCACCAGGAGAACCCTCAACAACTGATGATGAAAACAACCAGCCAACAGAAGGTAAAAAGAATGAAGCAAAAGAAGAAATAGGAGATGAAAAATCTCAACAGGATAATATTTCCGACCTGTATGTAAGCAGTCCTACCACCACTCAAAAAGCATGGTCGGAACATTTGGATGAAAAGGGGAAGGGTTTTAAAAAGGGAAGAAAAAAGTAGTCCTCTCTGTCTTTAATTAAAAAGCAAAAAGGTAAACAATGTCTGTTTATAACAATCCTTGTTTACCTTTTTTTTGATACCGTACGATTTAAAAACTAGTGCTCTATATTTGAAGATCAAGAGGTTTGTCAACAAGATCTTTTTCAAGAGCCAGTTCAACAACATCCAACATGTTAGAGATATAGTGGAAATTCAATCCCTTTAAATAAACCTCGTTAATATCATTCACATCTTTCTCATTATCTTCAGAAAGAACCACATTTTTAATGTTCGCTCTTCGTGCCGCAAGTATTTTGTCCTTTACACCTCCTACAGGGGTAACTTTTCCCCTTAAGGTTATTTCACCAGTCATGGCCACAGCAGGTTTAACCTTTCGCTGAGTGAATGCTGAAACCAGAGCAGTGAACATGGTAATACCCGCAGAGGGTCCATCTTTGGGTGTTGCTCCTTCTGGCACATGTATATGCACATTCCATTTAGGAAAAACATCAGGATCGATATTTAAAACATGTGCATGCGATTTTAAAAATTCATATGCCAGGGTAGCAGATTCTTTCATTACATCGCCGAGGTTGCCGGTAAGTGTTAAATTTCCTTTTCCTTTTGAGAGAGAAACCTCGATATACAGCACTTCTCCCCCAGTGTTTGTCCATGCCAGGCCGGTTACTACTCCAGCCATATTTCTGATGATTTGCGATTCGTGTGTGTAAACAGGCACACCCAGAATTTCTGTAACATCGGTAGTTTTCAACACCCTTGATTTTTTCTCACCCAGCACAATAGACTTGGCACGATTTCGTACGATCTTGGCAATTTGCTTTTCCAGTGATCTCACACCAGATTCTCGTGTATAATCCTGAATAATTTTTTCCAGTACAGTTTTGTTAAAGTTTAATTGCGACTTTTTTACGCCGTGTGCCTCAAGTTGCTTTGGGATAAGATGTCTGCGTGCTATTTCGGTTTTTTCTTCCACGATATACCCGCTCAAATGAATAATTTCCATACGATCGCGTAGTGCAGGGTGTATTGTAGACAAAGAATTGGCAGTGGCAATAAACATAATATTGGAAAGATCGTAATCAAGTTCCAGGAAATTGTCGTAGAAAGAATTGTTTTGTTCGGGATCCAAAACTTCCAGTAATGCCGATGATGGATCGCCACTGAGGCTTTGATGGCCTACTTTATCCACTTCATCCAAAACAAAAACCGGATTAGAGCTTTTGGCCTTTTTAAGATTTTGAATAATTCTTCCGGGCATGGCTCCCACATATGTTTTCCTGTGTCCGCGAATTTCTGCTTCGTCGCGCAGTCCACCAAGCGACATGCGCACGTAGTTTCGTCCTAATGCACTTGCAATACTTTTACCAAGAGAAGTTTTTCCTACACCGGGAGGACCAACAAAACAAAGGATAGGCGATTTCATGTCATTTTTAAGTTTCAGTACCGCCAGATATTCCAGAATTCTGTCTTTGATCTTTTCTAAACCATAGTGGTCTCTGTCTAAAATTTTTTGCGCCTTGTTCAGATCAAACTGATCAGTTGTAAATTCGTTCCAGGGCAACTCAATCAATGTTTCCAGGTAATTGATCTGCAGAGAATAATCAACCGCAGCAGGGTTAATCCGCTGTAATTTACTGATCTCTTTATCAAAAACCTTTTGCACATTTTCATCCCATTTTTTTTTGGATGCTTTTTTCTTCAGTTCTTTGATCTGTTCTTCATGCGGGTTTCCACCCAATTCTTCCTGAATGGTTTTCAATTGCTGATTTAAGATATAATCTCGCTGCTGTTTGTCAATATCACCCTGTACTTTGGAATGGATTTGGTTTTTCAGTTCCACCACCTGCAATTCTTTTGTAAGATGTGTAAGCACTGCTTTTGCCCGTTGATTGATGTCGAGTATCTCAAGAAGTTTTTGTTTTTCAGGCACTTCTATATTGAGATTGGACGAGATAAAATTGACCAGAAAAACCGGGCTTTCAATATTTTTGAGAGCAAAAGCAGCTTCACTGGGAATATGAGGAGACTTATTAACAATCTGTATGGCAAGGTCTTTAATAGTTGAGATGAGCGCTTTGAAATTTTTATCTCCTTTTTTGCTGATTGGTTTATCAAATGGAGAGATTTTGGCTCTGAGAAAAGGTTCAGATTCCAGCAGATGATCCATTTTAAATCTTCTTTTTCCCTGAATAATCACTGTAGTGCTACCATCGGGCATCGACAATGTTTTCAGGATATAAGCCACAGTGCCAATCATGTTAAGGTCTTTATATTCAGGATCTTCAATACTATCATCCTTTTGTGAAACCACACCAGCAATTTTATCTTTTTTATAAACTTCTTTTATGAGTTTAATAGATTTATCGCGGCTAACCGTGATTGGGATAACCACTCCGGGAAATAAAACTGTATTTTTTAAAGCAAGGATAGGCAATGAACCAGGAAGGTCTTCCGAGCTCATTTGTTCTTCTTCCTCAGGGGAAAGCAAAGGTATATATTCTGTTTCTGCATCCATCATTACAAATTTCTTTTTGTCTTTTTGATTCAAGAAAATATCCATATTTTTTTTCAGTCAATTTGTCAGTAATTAAGTATAAAAGTCATAATATCAAACCAACTAAAAAAACAGTTAAAGGGTGTTTTAAAACAACAAAACTGTCATTTGTTTAATTATCAACACCTTGAGAAAATAATTGGTAGATATAATAAAACTATTTGCCAAAACGGTTCAACTCTCATGCCATCCTTTAATTTTAATGTTGCTACAAAAAAAAGAGGATCAATACTGACCCTCATATAATTTTAAAGTTATTGTTTCAACCCTGCAATGAGATCAATAGGAACAAAATAGATTTTAGATATTTCTGTAAGTCAAAGTTTGTTCATAAACATATCTGAATATACTTTCCTCTTTATGATCAAACTCTCTGTTTCGGCGGCCAAAAACACGCTTGGCCGTCAAGATTGCTTTATCTATGTTATAAATAGAAAAACCAGATACGCTACCCCATGAAAATGAGGGAATGAAGTTCCTCATGAATCCGGCACCAAAGATTTGTGCACCTACTCCCACAACAGTGCCCGTATTGAACATAGTATTGATGCCACACTTAGAATGATCACCCATGAATGTGCCGCAAAACTGCAGATCAGTTTGAACGAAGCTCTCTTCCTGATAATCCCATAATCTTACATTTTCGTAGTTATTTTTCAGGTTTGAAGTGTTTGTATCAGCACCCAGGTTGCACCATTCGCCAATGACACTGTGTCCCAGGAATCCATCATGAGATTTGTTTGTGTATCCGAAAATAATGGAGTGACTAAGTTCGCCCCCCACTTTCGATTGTGGTCCGATAGATGTTGCTTCATATATTTTAGCACCCATTCTTATTTTGGATTCATCGCCCAATGCCATTGGTCCTCTGAGCATTGCCCCATCAAGTACCTGGGCATTTTTTCCAATATAAACGGGTCCTCCAGAGGCGTTGATGGAAACATGCTCTAGTATGGCTCCTTCTTCAACAAAAATATTTTCAGGAGCAATTGTTTTGACATGTTCGGGCAAAGGTTGAGATTTTCGTCCATGGGTAATCAGATCAAAATCGCTGATAATATTAGATTCGTTAAGGCTTACCAGGTCCCACAAAAAATTAACTTTTTGTACCTGTGATTGAGTTTTCAGGGGTTTTACAGCATCAATAATGTCCCAATCAAGATTTTCAATATCCTCGGATTTGAGTCTAAGCGCAATAATGGTTTCTCCGGTTATAAGTGTTTGATTGGGAGAAAGTTTATGAATTTCGTCAACAATAACTTTATTGGGGATTATGGATGCATTGATCAGGAAATTGTCAGATTCTTTTACCAATGGGTATTTAATACTAAGATATTGCTCAGTAAGGGTTGAAGTTTTGGCGTTGAGTAATTTTTCCCATTTTTCGCGAAGGGTCAGTATACCTATCCTGATATCTGCAATTGGTCTTGTAAAAGTAAATGGGAGTAAATGATTTCTGGTCTGATCTCCGAATAAGATATAATTCATTTCAATGAAATTTAGTTTTTGCCAATACAATACTTGAGTACATAAGGCATTAAAGATATAAAATATTTTTAAAAAAAAAGCCCTTTTCAAGAAAGGGCTTTTAAACTTTGCGAAAAAACACAATACTATTTTTTCTGGCGCTTTGCATATTTTGATTTAAACTTATCTATTCTACCTGCGGTATCAACAAGTTGTTGTTTACCTGTATAAAATGGATGAGAAGTATGAGAGATATCAAGTTTCACAAGCGGGTATTCTTTTCCATCTTCCTCCCAAACAGCGGTTTCTTTGGTTGCGGCAGTTGAGCGGGTTAGGAAGGCATAGTCATTTGACATATCCTTGAAAATGACAAAGCGGTAATTTTTTGGGTGAATATCTTTTTTCATTTTTCGTTTTTTTGATATCTAAATGAATGTATATGTTGTTAAAAATTCTTACAAAAGAAAAGGTGCATTTTTTGGGATGGCAAAATTACTACAATAAATGAATTATTCAAAACCTTTTCTGTAATAATTTTGCCATCTGTCTGATATTCAGAGTTAGTTTACTTTCTTTTTTTATTATTTTTTCTGGTAATAAGATCGTAAGCAATTGGAGTTGCATTAAAAAGCGAAGAATAGGTACCAATGGCAATACCTAGCATTAAAGCAAAAGCAAACCCCCGGATCACTTCGCCACCAAAGAGGAAAATGACCAACAGCACAGCAATGGTTGTTCCTGAAGTATTGAAGGTTCTGGAGAGGGTGGCATTGAGAGCGTTATTGATATTAAGTTTCAGGTCGCGTTTAGGATACAGTGTAGTGTTTTCCCTGATACGGTCAAAAATAATCACGGTATCATTTACAGAGTACCCAATAATAGTAAGAATGGCAGCAATAAAAGTCTGGTCGATTTCCATTGTCCAGGGTACAATATTATAAAGTAATGAATAAAGCGAAACAACAATGATGGCATCATGGAAAAGTGTAATGATACCTGCTAGACCAAATTGCCATTTTTTAAACCGTGCTGCTACATAAAGAAAAATAATAACCAATGCAATGACCACACTAATAACAGCACCTCTCTTAATATCAGAGGCCACCGTAGGTCCAACTTTCTGAGAACTTAAACGCCCCAGTATTTTATCCTCGTCTTCGGAAACAAAAGTTGAGTAATCAATGGGTTCAACAAAATATTCTTTAATTCCCTCAAAAAGAGTTCTTTCGGCTATTGAATCGGCAACGGTAGATTCATCATCGATCAAAAAAGCAGTAGTAATCTTCACCTGATTGTTGGGTCCGAAGGTCTTTACTTCGGGAGCTTCCCCAAATTCATCGATAAGTGCAGTTCGCATATCTACTGTATTGACATCCTGATCAAACCTGACAACATAAGAGCGTCCGCCGGAGAAATCAACACCAAAATTCAACCCTCTGAGAGCAAAAGAAGCAATACCTAAAAGTATTACAACAGCAGAAAGGATATAGAATTTTTTTCTAACAAGAATAAAATCAAAATTCACTTTAGTAAGTACGTCTTTTGAGATTTTGCTATCAAACCGGATGGTAATATTTTTGTCCAACCAGGCAGAAAAGATCAGTCTTGAAATAAATATAGAAGTAAATAAAGATGACAAAATTCCAATTATCAGAGTGGTAGCAAACCCTTGAACTGGTCCGGAGCCAAAAACATAAAGAACAACACCCGTTAAAAGAGTGGTAACATTGCCATCGACAATAGCAGAATACGCATTTTTATATCCATCTGCAATAGCAAGTTTTTGCCCTTTACCTGCTCTTATTTCCTCAAGAATCCTTTCATAAATGATTACGTTGGCATCTACTGCCATACCCAGGGTGAGCACAATACCCGCAATACCCGGCAGGGTGAGCACCGCACCAAGTGAGGCAAGCACCCCAAAAATAAAAAAGATATTGGTTATCAGAGCCAGATCAGAAACAAATCCTGCCCTGCTGTAATAAACTGCCATGTAGATAAGAACGATGATAAAAGCAATAACAAAAGAGGTAAGTCCACTGCTGATTGCTTCCCTACCCAGAGAAGGTCCTACAATAGCTTCTTCCACAATACGTGCGGGGGCTGGTAATGATCCCGCTCTTAAGATATTGGCAAGATCCTGAGCTTCAGCTACAGTAAAATTACCTGTTATAGAAGATCGCCCACCGGATATCTCATTCTCTACTGTGGGAAAGGAATAAACATAATCATCCAGAACTATGGCAATAGAACTACCAATGTTAGCAGCGGTAAGTCTTCTCCATTCGCGTGCACCTTCACTATTCATGGTCATGGCAATTTCAGCGGATCCGTTGGGGCTAAAATCCTGTCTTGCATCAACAATCACTTCACCAGTAAGAGGTGGTTCACCCCTTGTAGGTACTTTGATAGCAATCAGTTGAAGGATATTTTCAGTTTGCCCCTGAGGTTTTACAGTCCAAAGCAATCTTAATTCACGTGGAAAAAGATTTTTGATGTTTTGTTGACGCAAATAATTGTTGATCCTGAGTGTGTCTTTAATTGCAGCAGAACCTACAATAGGGCCTCTTCCGAGAGAAGGTTGCTGTGATTGCGGGTCCATCATAATGTTAGGATTCAGAATAGCAAACAAAGGATTTTCACGTTCAAATTGTGCATCTGCCTGCACTTCCTCATCCAAATCAGTGGAAAGTATATCCATAACATCATCTTCGTCCGAGAGAGTATCAGCTTCTTCATTATCAGCATCTAAAGTATCTGTCTGTTCATCATCAAGAAGTTCTTCAATAGCATCATCCGGATCAGATTCAACATCTGTTTCAACATCAGCAGTATCTGTATCGGGTTCGTCGTCCTCAAATTGTTGAGCAAGAATTTCATTGGCTTCTTCGAAGTAGGAATATACATCTGAAAACTCGTATGTTTCCCAGAATTCCAATCTTGCAGTACCTTGCAACAGTCGTCTTACACGATCCTGCTCTTTGATTCCTGGTAGTTCTATGAGTATCCTGCCAGAGGTTTGCAGTTGCTGAATGTTGGGTTGGGTAACCCCAAAACGGTCGATTCTGGTTCTCAAAATCTGGAAAGAACGGTCTATAGCATCATCTACCTGTCTTTGGATTTCACTTAAAACCTGCTCATTGGATGAGTTAAAATTGATTCTGTCACGCATTTCGGGAGTAGCAAAAATGGCAGCCAGGCTAGCATTGGGATCAGCCTCCTGAAAAGCTTCACCAAAAAGATCAACAAAGTCGCGACGGCTTCCTTCTCTTTGCTCCTGAATAGCATTTTCCATGGCTAGCTGAAAGGTAGGATCCTGACTATTGTCTGCCAGCGCTCTGACAATTTCAGATACCGAAATCTCAAGCGTTACGTTCATACCACCTCTGAGGTCGAGACCGAGGTTCAACTCTCTTTCCTTAACCTCAGCATAGGTGTATTTTTTCACACCAATGTTTAAAACAGTTTCACCCATCATTGAATCCAGGTAAAATCTTCTGTAAACATTCGTTAATGAATCCAAAACAACTATTTTTCCTAATTCATCGTCGCCTGCGATTCTATCTGCCATATTCTCAACTCGTTGGCTGTTGGCATATTTGTCAGCATCATTTTCAACTTTATTAGAAAAGTAAGTAAATGAGAGCTGGTACAGGCACACCAAAGCAAAAGCAATGGCGAAAAATCTGATCAAACCTTTATTTTGCATTGTATTTCATTTTAAATAATATGATGTTAATTCTGTATTTTAAGAAATCTTATTGCTTATAATGGATTAGCAAATAATTGCAGGAGTAGTATTGTCTGAAATTCAAATCCAAAGCTCCATTGGATATTTTATGAACCTGATACATTTTTTCAACCACACCCCTAAAGGCATCTATTGCCCCAATAGCGCAGGTTTACAAAAGACACCGGTATTTTTTTGTTGTCCTGGATTTACTATGCTAACCAATCTAATAAAGAGCACTTTAGTCTAAAATAAATTATGCTAAAAAGGGTGCAAAGATAGAATTTCCCATGATAATAAACAATGTAAAAACATAAATAATGAAAGATTTTTGGACAATTTTAATCAAAACGAAAAGGATTCAATTTAAAAGACTGATTAGAAGAAGGTTTTTGAAACCGGTAGCAAATTTATAGGATTTTCCGTAAAGGAAAGAAAAATCTTTGGAAGGTTTTTTGAGGGTTGAATCCATCAACCAGTAATTTTGCTTTTTTAAGCGTTTTATCCTATTTCTAATTAGTGTCAGCAAGAAAACACTTATTTTTTGTTTCATTGATAAGAAATCGTCAAAGACAAGGCTTTCGAAGTTTTTGAATCTAAGGAGTTTACTTTTCGTAAATGGCTGGTTTATCTGTTTATAATTTGAATCATTCGTTCAGATGCCTGCCCCGTCCTTCTCTTACGGTGGAGCTCGCCAAAACTCCGGTTTTGTGTATTTAGCCGTGCTACGAAATCTAATCATCCGCGTATGTGTCAATAATATTATCATGGCTCGGTTCAAAAACGAGAATTACGCAGTATTTGGCGTTTACTTGCAAAGACTAATTAGAGTCTGTCCATAAAGTCAATTTTCTGATAATAAATGACATACAT
>CAYPFV010000100.1:0-12062 GCA_964410015.1 uncultured Bacteroidales bacterium | reverse complement strand
TAAAGTCGTAATTAGTATATAGACAATATGTTACAAATTATAAACAGATGAAAAAGTATCTTTTTTTTTCATGTATAATTTCTTTTTCCAAAAATAATGCTACCTACCCTTATCATTGTGCTACCTTCTTCTATGGCAATGTGGTAATCGTTTGACATACCCATGGACCTTTCCCGGAAAAAATCCTTTTCATTAAAATATTTTTCTTTTATGAAGTCGAAATAATGATGCAACAGTTTGAATTCTTTCCTTATCTGTTTTTCATCTTTTGTGAATGTAGCCATGCACATCAAACCGGTTATTCTGATGTTTTGCATTTCCTGAAAAGCATCGCTCTGAAGAATTTCTTCGGCCTCTTTCAAACTTAATCCAAACTTTGTTTCTTCCTCTGCAATGTGCATTTGTAGCAGTCCATCAATGATCCTATCATTTTTTTTTGCCTCTTTGTTGATGGTTTTCAGAATTTTGAAACTATCAATCGAGTGAATGCAATCTACAAAAGGGGCAATATATTTTACTTTATTCGATTGCAAATGCCCTATCATGTGCCATTTGATATCTTTTGGCAATTCTTCGTGTTTGGGAACAAGTTCCTGTGCTTTGCTCTCGCCAAAAATTTTGTGCCCACAATTGTAAACCTCCATTATGTGATCGTTGGGTTTGGTTTTGCTCACCGCTACCAGTTTTACATGACTGGGTATGTTGTTTTTAATCTCTTTAAAATTTTCTGAAATGTGTTTCATTGGTTTATGAATGATTATTCCCTGATGATTTTAAATAGGTTGAAATACAATTATTCTAAATATTATGCTTATTTGGCAAATCTTGCTCAACTGTGCGAATAGTAAGAACTGTAGTATCTGAAAGTATAAATTTATACTTGTTAACCCACACAAATGGTTCAATTAATTTGTTTGTATTCAAAACCCTTTTATTTTAATATCTTGGTATGTATGGTTGCAAGTACAATCATTAAACAGAAGAATATAAAAATTGATCATCAAAAAGCAAAGAATAAAAGGCTTTCATTAAAGTAAAACTAAAAATTACCTGTTTAATTCTATGAAAATATACGATATAAACGATCAGATGTTTATCTTTGCAACATGCAGCAAATGATATTAATACTCGATTTCGGATCACAATATACGCAGTTGATAGCCAGGCGTGTAAGAGAATTGAACGTATATTGTGAGATTCATCCTTATTATCACATACCTGACAATTTTGATGGGATCAAAGGTGTGATTCTTTCCGGGAGTCCGTCAAGTGTTCGCGATGCGCAGGCTCCTCAGATTAATCTTGACAGGTTTTACAACCGGTTTCCTCTTTTGGGTGTATGCTATGGTGCTCAGTACATTGCTCAAAAAAAAGGGGGTACGGTAGAAGCATCAGCTACCCGGGAATATGGACGTGCTAACCTTGCCTATCAGGAAAAAGAAGAACTTTTGTTTGATGGTGTCGGACAAAATTCGCAGGTCTGGATGTCGCATGCCGATACCATTATGCATTTGCCCGGGGGTTTTCGCCGAATCGCCAGTTCTCATGATGTTGAGATTGCTGCATTTAAGGATGAGAAAACGCCTACCTATGGATTACAGTTTCATCCTGAAGTGTATCATTCTACAGATGGTTTATCAGTGCTTAAAAATTTTGTGGTAGATATTTGTGGTTGCCAGCAAAGCTGGACTGCTGAATCATTTGTACACTCAACAGTAAACAACCTGAAAAATCTTCTTGGTGAAGATAAAGTGGTGTTGGGTCTTTCGGGTGGAGTAGATTCGAGTGTTGCTGCTGTTTTGCTCAACGAAGCCATTGGAAGTCAACTACATTGTATTTTTGTGGATAATGGTTTGTTGCGTAAAAACGAATTTGAAGATGTTCTCATCTCGTATAAGAACATGGGATTGAATGTAAAGGGTGTCAGGGCAGCAAATCGGTTTATGGATGCCTTGAAAGGTATCAGCGATCCCGAACTCAAAAGAAAAGCCATAGGAAAAGTTTTTATTGATGTTTTTGATGATGAAGCACATCAGATCAAAGATGTGAAATGGTTGGCCCAGGGTACTATTTATCCCGATGTGATTGAATCCGTGTCGGTTAATGGCCCTTCAGCCACCATTAAATCGCATCACAATGTAGGTGGCTTGCCCGATTACATGAAATTAAAAGTAGTAGAACCACTCAATAGTTTGTTTAAAGACGAGGTGAGAAGGGTAGGTGCAAGCCTTGGTATCAATCCTGCATTGCTTAACCGGCATCCTTTCCCGGGTCCGGGGCTGGGCATCAGGATATTGGGAGACATAACCGTGGAAAAGGTAAGAATTCTGCAGGAAGTGGATGATATTTTCATCAAAGGACTTAAAGATCAAAATTTATACGACCAGGTATGGCAGGCTGCTGCTATACTGCTTCCCGTGCAAAGTGTCGGAGTAATGGGCGATGAACGCACATACGAGAATGCTGTGTGTCTGCGGGCAGTAAGTTCAACAGATGGAATGACTGCCGATTGGTCGCACCTGCCCTGTGACTTCCTGGCGAAAGTATCTAATGATATTATCAACCGGGTAAAAGGGGTCAATCGTGTGGTTTATGACATTAGTTCCAAACCCCCGGCAACAATTGAATGGGAATAAGCGTTTGTGATTACAATATTTTGAATTGCCGCACGTGTTATTCATTGTTATAAAATTAAAAGCTGAGTTTTGAGAAATCAATTGATCATTTTTGTTTTTCTGTTGCTTTGTAACTTTTTTCTACCAGTAAGTTTTGCACAGCAAACTTCGCCGGTTGTAAACCGTTCGCAAACTATCCAAACCGTAAACGGAAAGCAATATTATTTTCATGCCGTACAAAAAGGACAAACTCTTTTTTCTATAGCCCGTGCCTATGATGTAAGTCAGGAAACCATTCTGAAAGCCAATCCCGAGGTTGAAGAATTTGGTTTAAAGTTCGATCAGATGATCAGAATTCCGGCAGTGAAGGAGCAAAATAGTCAGAAACCAGAGAAAAAGGTAGAAGCAACACTAATATCACAAACATCTGATACGATCCCTCCTGTGCAGAATAAACAGCCAAAACCGGGAATACTTAAAGAAGAGATTGAAGAAACTGTTTTTGAACAACACAGGGTTAAAAGACGAGAAACTGTTTATGGTATCTCCCGCATGTATAACATTTCTCAACAGGAATTACTCGAACATAATCCTGAGGCACGTTCGGGGTTGAAAACCAATATGGTTCTGCGTATTCCCGTAAAAACCAAAAGAGTACGAAATTTTATCGAATACAAGGTACCTCAGGGGCAAACACTTTTTTCTATTGCACGAGAGTTTGGGGTTATTGTAGAAGATCTGGAAGAGATGAATCCATCTTTAGCAGAAGGTTTAAAAGCAGGTCAGGTAATCAAAATTCCTTACCGCCAGGAGGTTCGCCCTCCTTTTGTTCCTGAAACTGATGAAGTTGATTCATTGATTGTGCAGAAAGAAACTTTAAAGATGGATTCTTACTGCGACGATCCGAAGTTGAAGAATCAATATAATATTGCCTTACTATTGCCCCTTTACCTGGATAAATTTCCCGGAGTGGCAAAAGATACAGATGAAGAATCTGAACTGAAAAAAAATCATCCTTCCTTTTCTTTTCTGGATTATTACAGTGGTTTTCTTATCGCCCTTGATTCAGTGAGACAACAGGGTGTTGACATCAGACTAAAGGTGATGGATGTAACCGAGGATATGAATACAGCCAGAGAGGCCATCAGAGACCCTGATATCACAAATATTGACCTTATCATTGGACCTTTCTACCCTGAACCACTAAAAATGGTAGCCAATTTCGCCCGGGTAAACGATATTCCCGTTGTTTCTCCATTACATTGGGAAGATAATGTTTTACTCAACCGTTTTCCTAATTTGTTTCAGGCAACTCCTTCTATCCAAACACAAATTAATAAAATGGCCGAGCATATTGCCCGGGAGCACATAGATGAAAATATCGTTTTGATTCATAGCAACCAGAGTGGAATAAAAGACCTTATCACTGGATTTCATGAAAATCTCAATGACAGGATCAACAGAAGACAGTATTATCAGGATAGTTTGAATTATGCCAAACTTAACGGATATTTTCTGCAAGATGTATTTGTGGGTGAAAGGATTTCTAATGTGTATGTTTATAATGATTCGTTGATAAACACAATGCGGCAGGATGGACAAAACGGCAGATCAATCAAACAACAGTATATGCAGCGGAATTCTTTGCCTGAGTTTGTTTATTCCCATAATTCCATTGATTCTCTCATCAGTATTCTTGATACCAACCGGCGCAATGTGCTGGTAAGTTTGATGGGAAATGAGGCGCTTATTGCTAACTATACCCGGCAGCTCAATCAGTTGCGCGATTCTTTTGACATCACAGTGTATGGTGTTCCTCAATGGAATGACTATCGTTCGGTTGAATATACCTATCTGCAAAATTTGAATGTGCATTTGTTTTCACCCGATTTTGTTGATTATAACCGGCAACATGTGAAAGATTTCGTAAGGCGTTTTAGGAAAAGGAATCACTCCGAACCAGCTATGCTGGCATTCAGAGGTGTTATTCAGGGAATGTTTTTTCTCCAAAGTCTTAAAATTTACGGACCGGAGTTTTATAAATGTATACCCGTTTTAAACCAAAATGATTCTCAGTTGGTACCATTTTTATTTGAAAAGCCATTTGGTGAGACCAGTGGATGGGAAAATCATCATGTAAATATCTATAAATTTGAAAATTATCAAATAAAAAACATAAACACTGGCCAATCAATATCAAATTATAAAAAGTGATAGAAAGGGAGTTTTTTTGGGTATCCGGCACCAACCCATTGTGTGCCTTGTTAAGGTATAAATGAATTCGCTGATATGGAATTATTCGGATCGGGCAATTATTTCTTTTCTACTTCGCTGGTGATTACAGGTGTTGTGTTCATCTTTGCCTTGTTCAGGGGTTTCAGATACCTTCTTCAGTATTTCCGCCTTCCCCGGAATTTTGTTGAACTGGTAGAAAAATATTTACCTGCTGCTGAACTGACTGTCTGGTTGCTGTTTCTCATATGGAGCGTACATTTTTTTTATACCAAAGGGTTACTGATTACATTTTTACCTTTGCTCGTGCTACTCTCGATCGTTTTGTACCTTATCTGGTATGCCCTCAGAGATATTACGGCTGGTATTGTCTTCAAAACTTCCGGCAGATTCCAGATCAATGATGCAATTTCCGTAGGTGATGTGAATGGAAAGATTATTGAAATGGGGCAAAGAAATCTTATAATTGAAAACCTTTCAGGGCAAATCATAAGCATACCCTATTCGAAGGTAGATGGTATTATGATCACCAAATCTTCACCTTCTCAAAGCTTGGTTAGTCATAATTTCTTATTTCAACTTACTATTGAGCAAGAGAAAGATGTTTTTGAACTGATTCAAAATTTACAAGCAGATATACTGCTGTTGCCCTGGTCTTCACAGAAAAAAGAACCAATCATAAGGATTCATGAGGAAACCGATAAAACGGTAATACTAGCCATTACAATTTATTGTCTTGAAGAGATTAGTTTTAAAAAAACAGAGAAGTTTCTTACCAATGCTTATCATGGGAAAGTATTGAAAACTTCCTGAGAATAATCCGGAAATTTTGCAATTTCAATGCCGATTCTACTCTGAAAAGTTTATTATCAACAAATTACACAAATTAACACTAATTTATATCGTTGATTACCACTCTAATAGGAATTTATTGTTTTCACTAATGAATTAAAAATGACTTTTCTGAGCAGACTCAATGCTCCTTTTTTTTATAAAAGAAACACTTTGCTGGTTGGTAAAATTATCTTATCATTGATGCATTCTTTGCATTGTAATGCTTGTTTTTTTATCGTATCGCTCCCCGTTGTTGCCTGGTTTGGTCGTTTAACATGATTTCTACCTCCATGGGCGCAACTCCGCTGCTGACTAAAAGCTTTATAGCAGAAAAACTATTGGTATCACCAGTTTTTTAAAGGGTCATAAACTGCAGCGTAGCGATCTTTATAAAATCAAAAGATTGAGATATTTACCGGTTCAACTGATAAGAAATAAGAAACTTTCATCATTTGCCACCCCCTGAAACTACCTGCACAAATCTAAAATCTTAAGTTTTTTCAGACTACAAAAATATGATTTTTCAGTTTTATAGCTGACAATCTTCATCAGGTTGATTGTCTTTAATCTATAGAACTGTGGAAAATATTCATAGTATAATCTTAGTTTTTATATGTGTTGAAAATTTTATAAACTGAAATACAGGGTGTTGGTGTTTATTTTTTTCTTATCTTAAACCAAAAATTATGTTTGGCTTACATTTTGATAAGGAAATATTAAATCCGATGACACAGCCATGAAAATAATACTGACACATACGCGTATAATTATATTTTGGCAACACGGCAAAAACAATAAAAACGTTATTTTGGCGAGTTCTATCAGACTGACTTAATCAAATTTTTTACGGATGAAACTTCCCCATGTTATTACACACAAATACTATGACATAATAATCAGCAACATGGAGGTTCCATCACACCACCACTTTAATCAAAAAATTATATGATAAAATATTAAAGTTCAAAAAAACGTTATTATATAAATTCGGTTTAATCTGAAATAATACTAAAAACGCAAGACAGGTCTTTCAAATCATAAGGACAAAAGATACTAATGGGGGTAATAAAATTCATGGAAAAAAACTTTCAGATAAAAATTCGGTTTTGATCAGATTATTTTCTTTTTCGGCTGTTTCAGGGAGCACTCCGGGTTTCACATTAATTTTTTAAAACTACTTTATTATGGAGGAAAAGCAATTCAATTCCTATGATAGCAGCAAAGTGAAAAATACAGGAGAACCTCTTGAGGTTTTATCATCTTTTGCTTCTGATCTTTTAATCATGAATAAATCTGACGATGTTTTTGAATTTACTGCTCAGCAGCTATATCATATCATTCCCAATGCTATCATCATTTTAAACACCTATAATCCTGAAGATGAATCTTTTTGCGTTTACACCATAAAAGGAATTCATCCTTATATTACGAAAATAACCAATTTTCTGGGTTATAATCCTGTATTAACTCAGTTCAAAGTACGTGATATCGATGAGAATCTACTCAGAAAACCCAACAATACCCTTTATGAGATAAAAGGAGGAATTTCCGAATTAACTTTTGGAAGGATTACCTTAGCAAGGGCATCCTCCCTGCAAAAAATTCTCAGAATAAACAGCATTTATAACACCGGACTTGTTTTTGGAGAGCAAATTTTTGGCAGTGTATCTATTCTTCATAGAGAAAAGAAATTAGCAAATAAGCAGTTGGCAGAGAGTATTGTACGGTTATCGTCCAATGCATTGTACCGTATAAAAGTGCAGGATGAGTATTCAAATACCCAGCAAAAGCTCCAAACCATTATGGATAAAATGGCAGAAGGTGTTTTGCTTATTACTCAGGGAGGAAATATAGCGTATGCCAATAAAAATACCTGCAATCTGGTGGAATATACTCTTGAGGAGCTTAAAGAGATGACGGTATATGATTTTATAGAGGATAAGGATAGTTTAGAAAGCTTTTCAAATCAAATATGGCAACAACCGGTTGATGTCCGCAATGATTTTCAGGTGCAGGTCTCTACCCGCACTGGCAAGTTAAAGTGGTTGCGTGTTAAAGGTAATAAGCTTACTGATGTTAAAGGTATTGAAAATGGTTACCTGGCATTACTATCGGATATGGCTGAAACCCAAAAGCACGAAGCCATAAAAAAAGAACTGGATATTGTTAAAGGTACAGCAAGTTTAAAAGAGCAATTTCTCAGCAATATCAGTCATGAAATGATTACCCCTTTGAATGGGGTTTCTGGTTTGGTGGAGATTCTTTTGGAGAGCGACCTTTCAAGAGAGAATAAAGAAATTGTATCTATCATTCATGATTCTTCAAGGCAATTGCACCGGATTATTGAGGAAATTCTGCAATTTACCAAAATAGAAAAAGGTTTTCTGAAGTTTGAACCCCGTTCTTTTGATCTTTCAGCTTTGTTAGATCAAAACTATATGCTTTTTTCTGCATCTGCCAAACAAAAAAATATTGAATTGCTCATGGATTATCAAGGCATAGAAGAGGTTTATATGATGGGTGATGATACGAAAATCAACCAGGTATTATCAAATCTTTTGGGCAATGCCATCAAATTCACACCCCGCAACGGGAAAATCAAGTTCACAACGAGGATAACAGAACAGGCAAAGAATAAATTTTATTTGCGGTTTGATATTGACGACAACGGAATTGGAGTTGATCCCACAAAACAGCAATCTATTTTTGAAGGTTTTGAAATGGGTGATGGTTCGATGACCCGAGAACACGATGGTTTGGGTTTGGGTTTGAGCATCAGCAGAAAACTTGTTCAGATCATGATGGGTAATATCTTTTATGAAGAGAAAGATGAACCTGGTGCTCATTTTTGGTTTGAAGTGCCGGTGGTTATTTCTGAACCGAAGCAAAACAAATCAGAAAATAAAGGATGTACAGAAATACAAGACCAGAAATTATCGGTTATGGTGTTTGAAAACAAACCTGTACAGCAAAAGATTATGAAAGTTGTTTTAGAAAAAAACAGCTTAAATAGTTGTTTTGTAGAACATATGGGTGATTTGGATACAGAAAAATCTAAAAAAAATAAAGCGTTGTTGTTTGTTCTTTTTCATCCTCGTTTTCCTGGTCTTAATCTGGGGAAGATCAGAGAATTTATCAGCGAGAAATATGACAAACCGGTTCCTCTGATAGCAGTTGATGAAAAGGATATATGTGTTGATTTTATTGAAGAACAAATGCATTTGGTAGACGACTTTTTTCCACCACCTTATAGTTCTGATTATTTACGATATCTTATTGATAAACATAACATTGCTTGTGATTTAATATAACAGGTTTCTGGGCATGATGTGAGTTTTCGCTAGTCAATAAAAGAGATTGTAATTGAAAAAAACCCCGGATTTTTGCCCCGGGGTTTTATAATTTAATCTGTCTCTGAAAAAGTCACTGATGTTTTTTTAAAAAGATGCATTGATAGCAGGTTCTATATAACACCCTGGTCGATCATGGCATCGGCAACTTTAATAAAACCGGCTATGTTAGCGCCCTTAACGTAGTTAATATAACCGTCTTCGCCAGTACCATATTTCACGCAAGCCGCATGAATATTTACCATGATCTGGTGTAGTTTTGCTTCCACTTCGGGTTCTGTCCAGTTGAGTTTCATTGCATTTTGTGTTTGCTCCAGTCCTGATGTGGCTACACCTCCTGCATTGGCAGCTTTTCCAGGACCATAAAGGATTTTATTTTTCAGGAAGAGTTCCATTGCTTCGGGTGTGCAGGGCATATTGGCACCTTCAGAAACACATAAAACGCCATTGTTTATCAGGTTTTGTGCATCGGTTTCGTTAAGTTCGTTTTGGATAGCACAAGGCAGTGCCACATCGCATTTAATTTCCCATGGTCTTTTTCCTTCAAAAAATTGTGCTTCCGGGAATTCATAAGTATAAGGTTTTACAATATCCTGGTTAGATGCTCTGAGTTCGAGCAGGTAATCAATTTTCTCTCCTTCAATGCCATCGGGGTCGTACACATATCCGTCGGGTCCGCTGATGGTTACAACCCTTGCTCCCAGTTGTGTTGCTTTGATGATTGAACCCCATGCCACATTTCCAAAACCCGACACTGCAACTATTTTTCCTTTTATAGATTTACCTATTGTTTTGAGCATTTCCTCAGCAAAATATACGTTACCAAAGCCGGTTGCTTCGGGGCGTATAAGACTGCCTCCCCAGTTTCTTCCTTTTCCGGTAAATACCCCATGATGTTCTCCGACAAGTTTTTTGTACATGCCAAACATATATCCTATCTCACGGCCACCTACGCCAATATCGCCGGCAGGTATGTCGGTATCAGGACCAATGTATTTATACAATTCTGCCATGAAAGCCTGGCAAAAGCGCATGATCTCTGCATTGGATTTTCCTTTGGGGTTGAAATCGCTTCCTCCCTTGGCTCCGCCCATAGGCAATGTGGTGAGGCTATTCTTAAAGATCTGTTCAAATCCAAGAAATTTTAGTCCGCCTTCAGTTACACTGGGGTGGAACCTCAACCCCCCTTTATAAGGACCAATAGCGTTGTTGAATTGCACACGATAGCCTCTGTTTACCTGCACATTACCTTTATCGTCCATCCATTGTACCTTAAATTTGATCACCCTGTCGGGTTCAATCATTCTTTCAACAATATTGGATGCTTCGTAGCGGGGGTTTTCTTTCACCACGTCTTCTATGGTTTCCAAAACTTCTCTTACAGCTTGAAGAAACTCCGGCTGACCCGGATTTTTCTTTTCCAGGTCAGACATAATTTTTTCTAAATTCATATGGGTGTGTTTTAAAATTATTAATTAAGAGTGATAAACATGTGTTGATAAGAAATATCGGGGCGAAATTAGATTTATTTTGTCTATCGGCAAAGGAAAACATAAAATATTTATTTGTTGAAATGATTTTTTGAAATACAAAACAAAAGAAAAAAATCTTGTCGCTTCAAAACCGCTGATTGTGTTGTATTCTGCTGGTTTTGTTGCAAATGCACAGGTGGCAAATGCTGAAAATAGTTTTTAAGATACTGAAAACTAAATAATGAGTTCACTCTGAAAAGTAAATTATTCACAGATTACACAGATTTACACAGATGCTAAATCCTGATATTCAATGTGTTTTAAAAAAGAAAATGAACACAGATTTGCCGAAAACAAGTTTTCGGAGTGGACTATAAATAATGATTTTATACTGAAAAATTTTGATTTAAGCAAGCAATTCAGGAAAAATATTTCTTTTGTTTGATTTGGTAAACTGATAGTAAAAAAGATTATTATCGCTTGCCAATAAACGATTTTGTTTCACCCTAAAATCAAAAAAAACATGAATACACAGATTAGAAAATTTATGGACTATGTAGTGTCTAAGAACCCTGCTGAAAAAGAATTTCATCAGGCGGTTGAAGAGGTTGCGGAAACCATTATTCCATTTTTGGATGACAATCCGAAGTACAAAGCAGCAAAGGTTTTTGAACGGATGACAGAACCGGAAAGGGTAATAATGTTTCGTATTCCCTGGATTGATGATCAGGGAGAAGTGCAGATAAACAGAGGTTTTCGTATAGAAATGAACAGCGCTATAGGACCTTACAAAGGTGGTTTGAGGTTTCACCCCACCGTAAATCTGGGCATACTCAAATTTCTTGCCTTTGAGCAGGTTTTCAAAAACAGTCTTACCTCATTGCCCATAGGCGGTGGAAAAGGAGGCAGCGATTTTGATCCTAAGGGCAAAACAGATAACGAGGTGATGCGGTTTTGCCAGAGTTTTATGACTGAGCTTTTTCGCCATATAGGCCCCGATACAGATGTACCTGCCGGAGATATCGGAGTGGGCGGTCGCGAGATTGGTTTTATGTTCGGACAGTATAAGCGTATTCGTAATGAGTTTACCGGAGTGCTTACAGGAAAAGGACGAGAATATGGGGGTAGTCTGATCCGTCCGGAGGCAACAGGATATGGTTGTGTTTATTTTGCAGAAGAAATGCTTGCTACTATCAATGAGGGTTTTAAAGATAAAGTAGTTGCTGTTAGCGGTGCTGGCAATGTAGCGCAATATGCTACTGAAAAAATTATTGAATTGGGTGGAAAGGTTGTAACACTTTCAGATTCAACGGGATATATTTATGATCAGGATGGGATTGACCAGGAGAAACTGGAATATGTGAAGGAACTTAAAAATATTAAACGTGGACGTATCCGTGAATATGCAGACCGTTTCAATTGTAAATATGTAGATGGTTTGAGCAGACCATGGGGTGAAAAATGTGATATTGCCCTGCCCTGTGCTACAGAGAATGAGATCAATGGAAAAGAAGCACAAACTTTGGTTGACAATGGTTGTATTTGTGTTAGTGAGGGTG
>CAYPFV010000099.1:0-12088 GCA_964410015.1 uncultured Bacteroidales bacterium | reverse complement strand
GATCTGAAACCGGCGAGAGAAAAACACGGGCATCCTCCTCCAGGCAACTTTTCATACTTCCGGAGTTGGTGCAGTGTGCCACCACTGTATCTCCGTTTTCCAGGATCACATCTGCCAGAAATCGCTTATACCTTCTCACCAGCCTGCCTGGTATCAGATCAGGAACATATTTGATCATATCTTTTTTCATTGATAAGAAAATGGTTGATATTGATAAAATTTTCATCAATACCAACCACTTGTATTACACAAACAGAAGTTAAATTTTATTCTTTATTTTTGACATACTTATCCAGCCATTCAATCCATTCCCAATGCATATGAAGAGCCGATTCTCTTGCTGAATATCCATGCGATTCATGAGGGAGCAATACCAGTCTGACTGTTGCGCCGTGTCCCCGCAAAGCGTCATACATGCGTTCGCTTTGCATGGTAAAGGTACCCGAATTGTTATCAGCATCACCATGAATGAGTAGCAAGGGAGTTTCAATTTTATCGGCATGAGAAAAAGGCGACATGCGATGATACAGGTCAGGATTCTCCCAGTAAGTGCGCTCTTCATACTGAAAACCAAAGGGTGTGAGCGTGCGGTTGTAAGCCCCGCTGCGCGCCACACCAGCAGCAAAAAGATTGGAATGTGCCAGCAGATTCACCGTCATAAAAGCCCCGTATGAATGACCAGAAACAGCTACTCTTTCCGGATCTGTTACACCCATTTCTACCAGTTTGTTGATGGCAGCTTCGGCATTGGCCACCAGTTGTTCCACAAAAGTATCATTAGGTTCTTCATCTCCCTCGCCTATGACCGGGAAGCTGGCATTGTTGAGCACGGCATACCCCTGCGTAGCCAACAAAACCGGCGATGTAGCGCCCACACGTGTATATCTGTAAGGCGATCCACTCACCTGGCCTGCCGCATCCGCACTTTTATACTCTCTCGGATAAGCCCACAACAGGGTTGGCAGCGGATCATCATTCTCAGGATCATATCCCGCAGGCAAATAGAGCGTACCACTTAGCGGAACACCATCTTCACGGGTATAATGAACCATTTCCGATTGCAGATCGCTGAGCGATTCATAAGGATCAGGAAGATCGGTGATCTGCGTCAGACGGTCGCGTTTCATATCCCTGATAAAATAATTGGGATGCATATCCCTGGATTCGCGACGTGTTATAACCAAACCAGCGCGGGGGTTAATCAGCTCTACAGGATATTCGTAAAAGGGTGCTTCCGATCGCCATAAACGTTTGGTCTCCATACTTTTGATATCAAATTCATCTACAAACGGACGGTTGCCTTCCTCTGACGCTCCTTGTCCAAACAAATAAAGTTTACGACCCCTTCTGTCGGTAAGCAGGACATTTTCGCCATCTTCATTGGTTGTGGTTTGAAAGTTTCCCGGATCGTTGTAGCGGTCTTCATAAGAGCGATCCCAGATCACCTCTTTCTCGGTATCAGCCTGTCCGGGATCGAAGAAGCTGGTGATTCTCCGGCGTGTTTTCATCCACGATTCGTATACCACTGCTCTGTCGTTGCTTCCCCAGGTAATGCCTGAGTAGCGCAGCTGCAGTTTCAATACCGGCATGGGGTCTTGGGTAAAAGGAGCCTGGAGAGCAAACACCTGGTCTCTGAACTCTGCCTCTGCAGCAGGGTCTCCTTCATCCAAAGCTTCTACCCAATAAAGAGAAGCAGGTTGGTCATTTCTCCACTGCACACTCCGGCGTCCGGTGCGTGTGGCACCAAAGCCCTGCGGAATATTGTCGGCAACCGGCACCTCTGCAACCAGGTAAACCCTTTCGCCATCCATATCCAACACCTCCATGGTTTGTGGAAAACGAGAAAAGGGGACAATATATGAATAAGGTTTCTGAATATGGTTGACCAAAACATACCGGGCATCAGGAGAGATGCTGAAGTACCAGATAACGCCGGTCCCGGTCATCTCATCAACATTTCCATCCAGGTCAACCTTTAGCAGTTGGCTTTGGGCATAATAATCAAAAATATCCTCATCATAACGATCGGATATCATGTCCTGGTAGGTTCTTACAGCGGCTTTTCTGCCCAGGCTCTGCTGCACGATAGGGCCTTCTGCCACATTGGGGCGCGCAGGTGCCTCTCCCCTGTTTTCAGGAATGGCGGTAAAAAGGATGGTTTGATTGTCGGAAACCCAGGCAAAAGCATTTCCCATCACATCATTCACATGTCTTTCTGTGAGTTGTCGCGCATGTGCAGCAGCAACATCCACCACCCACAATTCAATATGATCTTCGGCGGTATGCGTAAAACCAATGTGCTGACCATCTGCCGACCACTGCAGATTGCGAATACGGGGATTGTCAGGCAATCCGGTAACCTGTTGTTTATCATTTCCGTAAATATCGCTCAATATCAAGCCAACGCCGTAATTGCTTCTGCTCGGACCATTGGTGGCAGGATCGATACGCAGACCCCCCAAACGCAACTCCTCTCTGGCCAGGTCTTCAATGGTCGATAATCCGGGATTTTCAATCAACAACATGGTAGAATTGTCCGGAGATACAGACAAGGAAGGCGTACCAGGTGCATCCACAATATCAACGATATCCTGTGGAGGCATCTGGTAAGAAAGGTTATCCTGTGCTGAGGATAAACCTGCCAGGCAACATACCAAACCGAAAATGATAAATCTTTTTTTTAACATAAGCTTTTGTTTTGTTTGTTTTGAATTATAAAATTTGAGTTGATGAAGAAAAATTTCAAAATATAAATCCCATTTTAGAAATAAATTGAACATCCGTTGACACTTTTTTTAATAGTTGATATTCAGGCAATTAAAAAAAATTTTGCCAATTTTGCAAAACCCGTATTCTGAGTGGATTCAGGCATCTTTTTGCAAATGTAGGAATATTGTTAGTGATAAAAGTGTGAAAATTTTGAAAGTTCCAAACGGGTAATGATAATTTCAATGGTCCGGAAATTAGAAATGGATTCTGTTTAGTCATTCCTCGATCATATATGTAAATAAAAATCAGACAGTTTACTTTCCGGGTTTTATAAAAGAGTAACTCAGCGCTTTCCTGACAGATGACAGGGAGTGTACGATTTTTTTTTAGTTTGTGGTGGTTTTGCCCGGATATGCAGTGGGGGCTCAATGCCTGAAAATATGGCTGTTGACCTATTGCATTAACATATCCGGAAGAAAATTCCTGTGAAAAAACTAATTTCAGGATTTCAAAAAGAGAATGCTCAAAAACCATTTTTAAAACTTATATAACACTAACAAACAACAACATAGTAATATCCAGGCAAATTTTATAATCAATTTATCCAAAAAATATTTGGTTATTTTTTTCAAATGCAGTATATTGCAAACGAAATGTATTAACATATAAATCAAAGTACCAGGGGAATGAAGAACCAATCATAAGTCATACAGCATGTTATGAACCTTAACAGTAAAGGTATAATATTATGATTGAACAAGAAGATTTTCCCTGAAAAAGGCAAAGATAAACATGAGCATCTATGGAAAATCCGAAAAGAATACGCACACTACGTATCAATTTTGACGGAGAATTGGCCGGACATGAAATACCCGCGTTCAGGGGCGCCATTGCAGAAAAAGCAGGTTTGGAAAACATCCTTTTTCACAACCATCTGGGAAAAGACAGTTATTCGTATCGCTATCCACTTATCCAGTATAAAAACATAGGAGGCAAACCCGGTATCATATGTATAGAACAAGGTGTGGATCAGGTTCATCATTTTTTTCAGCAAAAAGACTGGTCGCTGACCATCAGCGGAAGAAAGCTAAACATGAGCATTGAAAACCTCAACCTGAACCAGTTTACCATGCAGGTATGGGACAAACTTTTTCATTACAAGTTATACAATTGGATAGCCTTAAACCAGAATAACTACAAGCGATTTATGGAAATACAGGATGATGAAGAGCGCGTGGCCATGCTCACTGCCATCCTCAAAGGGAACATACTGAGTTTTGCCAAAGGTATAGCATGGCAGGTAGAAAAACCCATAGAGGTATTTATTGACAAAGGTTTCACCTACCGTCCCACCAAATTAAAAGGCAACAAAGTAATGGCATTCCGCCTCACTTTCAAAACCAACGTATTCCTCCCCAATCTTATCGGCTTAGGCAAAGGGGTGAGTTTTGGGTTTGGGGTGGTGAGTAGTATCAAAAGAAAAAACGAGGATGAAAAAATAATGAATCAAAAAACAGATAATAATGGAGAATAATAATAACGTAAAACGTGAAATAATTTTTTTGGCCGGACTGCTGCATGATATAGGTAAGTTCTGGCAAAGAGCAGATAAAGCATTTGCAGACAAGCAAAATGAATTATCTGAGTATTCAAAAAAAATGGCCAATGATATATGCCCGGTAAATGACCAGGGAAGATTTGGTTATCAGCATGTTGTTTGGGGAAATGAGTTTTTTGAGAAGTTCAAAGAAAAACTGGAAAAAGTACCGGGAGTAAAAGAAAATTTATTTCAGGAAGGTAACGCCGGTGAGAATAACCTTATGAATTTAGCAGTAAACCATCACAAACCCCAAACCATATTGCAGGGAATTGTAACAATAGCAGACTGGTGGAGTGCAGGGATTGACAGAACAAACCAAAATACATTAGAAAAATCGGAATTAAACACAGAAAAAATAGAATGGGGAAGAAAAAGGTATAAAAGTATTCCCCTTTATTCAGTTTTTAATCAAATCTATGAAGGACAATATAAATCTGCCTTTCCACTGAAACCATTAGATATAGAACATAAAGAGAATATTTTCCCTAAAGAGATTAATGAAAAAAAAGATGGTGTAAGCGAAAATGATTATAATGCTTTGTGGTTGGAATTTATTGAAAAATTCGACAAACTACCCACAGATTCCTTAAAAGGGTTTACGGAGAGCCTGCTCTTTTTACTAAAGAAATATACCTGGTGCATTCCTTCGAATACGATGGATATGGCCAATGTAAGTTTGTATGAACATTTGAAAACTACTGCTGCCTTTGCAGATTGTTTGTATATCTATTATCTGGAAAATAAGCAGGATTTAAGATGGAAAGAAGAAAATAAAAAACTGATCATAAAAGAAAATACGCAACCAGTAATAATGGTTGGAGGTGATATCTCAGGCATACAAAAATTCATTTATAATATTGCTTCACGAAAAGCAGCTGTGAGTCTCAAAGGAAGATCTTTCTATTTGCAATTGCTTATTGATTCCATTATCCAGCGAATCATTTCCCATGAAAAGATCAATGCAACCCTGGGACATGTGGTATATTCTTCGGGTGGAAAATTTTATATGCTTTTGCCAAATACGAGCGAAGTTTTAAATGCTTTGAAAGAAATAAAAATCTCCGTCGAGGAGGAATTATGGGATAAGCACAAAGGAAAACTGATCGTGAATATAGAGTATATACCTTTTGCTTATACCAGTGATAAAACATTACTTGTGAATGGTGAAAAAGGAAAACTTAAAGATATTTGGAAAGGATTGGATGATAAGATGAAATCCAATAAGGGGCAAAAATTCAAACATATAATGCTGGAACAATATGCCTCATTTTTTGAACCTCAAAAAGATGGTGGAAACGTGAAAGTTTGTGCCGTAACAGGCGAAAACCTTTCAGAAAATAATTGTATACGGATTGATAAAGACCCTGATAAGTTTATCAGTAAAGCAGTTAATGAACAGATTGAATTGGGTAATGAATTAAAAAGTGCGGATTTTAATATAACCTACAAGGGTAAATCGGAAGATGCAGTTTATCTTGAAAAACGACTTTTTAACATAGGTATTGCAGGAATAGCCAATCACCTTTTTCCAAAAATAGATTTAACAAAGGAAAACCCTGACTATTTTAAGATTACCTCTGCTGATGTAAGTAGAATTAAATGGATCAATAATACTGATTTCCTGACGGCCAATTTAAAAGGAAACCATGTAAGTTATGGTTTTCAGTTTTATGGAGGTAATCAACAGGCTAAAAACACTAATGGTAATAACAAAACATTTGAGCAATTAACAGAAGTAATATCCGGAGACCCCGAATCCGAAACCTATTTTGGAATACTAAGGATGGATATAGATGGTTTGGGTAATATTTTTATCAAAGGACTAAAAGAAGAGCATAAAAGTTTTTCAGCTTATGCCACCATGTCTTTTCTTTTGGATACATTTTTCAGTGGTTATATCAACACGATTCGCAATCAAGATAAATATAAAGATCATGTAAACATTTTATATTCCGGGGGTGATGATGTGTTTGCAGTAGGACGATGGGATCTTCTTATTGATTTTGCTGAAGACCTTCGCAATGAATTTGCAGCATTTGTGGGCAGACAGGATATTTCTATCTCAGGAGGTGTTGCCATTGTAAACAACAAATTCCCGATTGCAAAAGCAGCAGAGATTGCAGCCAAAGCAGAAGAAAATGCAAAACATTTTACCAGGGATGATGGAAAAAACAAGAATGGTTATATTGGAGAAACTGAGAAAAATGCATTTTGCTTTTTGGGTGAGACTGTATCGTGGGAAGAAGAATTTGAATATGTGAAGAACAAAAAAAATGAATTTATGCATTTTATTCTTCAGGAAAACTTGTCAAAATCAATTTTGCATAAACTAATGGTTTATGGAGGTATAAAAAAAGAAAATGAAAGGAGACTAAGGGAAAATCCTTCTTACATAGTTGAGTTGAGTTATAAATGGCATACCGTTTATTTCCTTAAAAGATTAATGGAAAGACATGATAAAAACCGGAATATCAAAGATTTCATCCAGGAACTTCAAAAAGAATTATTTAAGGAGAGAAATTATGATTTGATTTCTTTGGCTGCAAGGTGGGCAGAGCAGTTAATTCGAATAGAAAAAAATATTGATTCTCAATAAAAAACCATTTATTCACTTAAAATTTTAAAATAATGGCAAAATATCCAGATGATAATCTAAATCTAAAGTGGGTGCAGGAGGGCATCAAGGATGAAACAGTTGAATGGGCTAATTCATTCGGTGAATTTTTACAAAAAAAAGACAAAACAAATCCTTTAACGAGTTCACAAATAAGAAAATTTTTTGGTGAACTAAAAAGGATACAATCAGATCCTGAAAAATTTCAGGCAGATGTACCTATGTTAAAAGCAAAATTAGCTTATGCAGTCGGACGTGAGGTAAATGTAGATTTCAAAGGTAATGTTACTCATACGACAAAGATAAAGCAGTTTTATGAACAAATAGAGATTGGTATCAATGCCATTAGAAGCGGTAATAAAAAGGACTTGATCAATCTTGTTAAAATTGTTGAATCTATTGTAGCATACCATAAATACCATGGCGGCAAATAATTAAAATATTATACATATTAAAATAAAAGAAAACATGAAAAATAAAATGACAAAAAAAATAAAATTAGATTATTCAATGGAATTAGTCACAGGCTTGCATATTGGAGATAGTTCTGACAATGTAGAGATTGGTGGCATTGACAAACCAGTAATAAGAAAAACAATAGAGAATATTCCATACATCCCAGGCAGTTCACTAAAGGGAAAGATTAGAAGTCTTTTAGAACAAATTGCAGGAGCATCAGAAGTTGGAAATAATAGCGAGATCAATGATCTTTTTGGTTTTGCAAAAGATAATAAACCTTCTAAATTAATTGTAAGAGACGCTTATTTGAGTGAAAAATCGCAAAACGAATTGGAAAACTCTGAATTTGTTGATATGCCTTACACTGAAGTTAAATTTGAAAATACAATAGAGAGAATCACGGGCAAGGCTAAAAATCCAAGACAAATAGAAAGAATACCGGCAGGTGCAAAGTTTGATGTTGAATTTGTCATTAACATTTGGGATAATGATAATGATGGGAAAGATTTACTTTTAATGCTGGAAAGAGGTATTCACGCTTTAGAAAATGATTATTTAGGAGGTAGCGGATCGAGAGGATATGGACAGGTAAAGTTTAGTGAACCAAAGAAAACAGAAATAACCTTTGAAAATTATTTTGCTGATGAAAACTGATTTAAAAATTTACAGACTTTATTTTAAAACCCCACTGCATCTTGGCGATGAGAAAGATGATTACAGTATAAGCTTGCAAACCTTTCGATCAGATGCAATGTATGCTGCTCTTATGGCAACCCTGGCAAAACTGGGTTATAAAATACCAGAAAATGGTGATCTTGGTTTTTCTATCAGCAGCCTCTTTCCCTTTTATCAAGGTCATGAAGATGAATCTAAACCGGTGTTATTTTTTCCTAAAAACCTTACTTTAAAACCACTGAATGAGAAATTTCTTGAAAACGTAAAAAAGATCAAAAAGGTCAGATGGCTTGATCTGGATAATTTTCAAAAACAAATAAATGGTGAAAATCCACTGGGAACAGCACTTGACCTCACCCACGTTAAAGGAAACTTTCTTACCGCAAAAAACATTGATGAAAATTTCATATCATCCCAAATATCACCAAGGGTAACTGTTTCGAGAACGGGGATGGAAGATGCGAGACCATTTTATATGGACAGGGTGTTTTTCAGAAAAAAATCAGGTTTGTTCTTTATTGCCAAGGGTGATAATATAGCATTGCTTAATAAAGCACTTGATGTTTTAAAAGATGAAGGAATCGGAACCGATCGTAATGTTGGAAATGGATTTTTTACTTTTGAAGATGATGTAATACAACTTGATTTACCTGAAAAGGGTTTGGCAATGAGTTTGTCAATGTATTGCCCGGAAAATAAAGACCAACTCACAGAAATGCTCCAGGATAACGAAGAGGATACTACGATGGTATCCTATGATTTTGTAAAACGGGGCGGATGGATAACAACGAGTGGATATAATACTTTCAGAAAAAACAGTATTTACATGTTTACGGAAGGATCAATTTTTAAGAAAAAGATTGATAAGATCACAATTTCGGGTAAAATAGCAGACCTTACCCCAATAATTGAACACCAACAATTAGATCATAAAGTTTTCCGTAACGGAAGGGCAATTTTTATTCCCGTTAACACAAACTAATTTTTAATTATGGAAACATTAAATAAAAAATACGATCTGAAAATAACAGTTTTATCGCCCCTGCACATTGGGGCAGGAGCTGAAAAGGACTGGATTGAAGGTGCGGATTTTGTACAAAAAGATAATAAAGTATATAAACTCAACATCAAAAAAGTAGCAAAAGAACTTGGCGCTGAAACAATTGCTGATTTCCTGTTAAAAAGAGATAGCCATGGATTGGCAAATAAACTACCCGGGAAAATTGATGATTATTCAGATCACATGTTTTCAATGAAGTACAGATCAATCAATCCCATCAAAACATTTATCAAGGAGGGAATGTCGGATCGACCTTATGTACCCGGCAGCTCAATTAAAGGAGCAATAAGATCCATTCTGTTTACTTATTTAAGAGATAACGAAAAGGATGACAGAGATGTCTTTGGTACACCAAATAAAGGTGACGAATTTATGCGGTTCGTCAAATTCTCTGATGCAAAAATCAATGATAATACCGAACTTATCAATACGAAAATATTCAACCTTTTTGGAAATGATTTTAATGCCGGCGGATGGAAACATAAAGGAGGTAAATTTGGAAAGACCGATTCACAATTCAGACCTAATGGTTTTAATACCATTTACGAAATTTTAAAACCAAAAACATCAGGGTTTCTTTCCCTTGCAATATCTCCTTTGGCTTATCATAAAATAAAGGTGCATAGCAAAAAAGAAAAGAAGGATCAGATAATGAGCAAAGACATCTCTTTTCTTTTCTCAATCATCAACGCTCATACACGTAAATACCTCCTGAAACAAATAGAGTTTTTCAATGAGTTTTCAAATAATGAAACGGAGAAAATTATTGCTCATCTTAATGAATTATTAGATTTAATTCCCGCTGATAACTCCTCCTGTATTTTTAAAATGGCAGCTGGTAGCGGATATCACAGTATTACGGGTGACTGGCTACACGAAAAGGATTTCATAAATACCGGAACATGGCCCAGAGGAATACATGCAGGTAAAAAGAAAGCCAAATCCAGAAAGATTGCAGTTGAAAATGATGATTTTAGTTTGATGGGTTTTGTAGAACTTAAGATTCTTACCGAAGAAGAAAAAAAACAAATTCAACAACAGGAAGAACAACGTAAGGCAGAAATCATCCAACAGGCAGAAGAAGCGCGCATGGAAAAGGAAAGAATCCAGAGGGAGAAGCAAGAAGAAAAAGAAAAACTCAGGGCGGAAAAAGAAGCGGAGGAAAAGGCTAAAAAAGATGAGGAAGAAAGAGTTGCACGTGAGTTAAAAGAAATTGAAGAAAAAAAGAAAAAAGAAAAAGAAGAAATAAAAGAACGTGAAAAACTCAATCTCGCCAATAAGGAAGCGGAAAAAGAAAATGCCATTAAAGAAGGCCTTGCTTCAAAACTTGCCAATATTAATGAGTATGAATCGGGCGAAATTATTATTCGTGAATATAAGCGAATTGTAGAAACAATTCCTGAATCTGATTACAAATCCATTGAAGATTTTCTTTTCAGAAGCCTTGATTTGAAATCTTTATCAAATAAACAAAAAAAGAAATGGAATAACTTCAAGAAAGGAAACTGGGGATTGATAAAATCATGGGTAGATGAGAAAAAAGCTAAAGAATGGTTTGATAAATTAAATGCTTAATATCATTCAAATAGCGCGCAACATACGATTAAGTTTATTTTTTGCCTTGTCAATAGTTACAAACCATGCCACAACTCATCCTCCTGGTTTCCGATCAAAACATACCTAATCTGTTCTTTTTCAAAAAGTATGCAGAACAGGCAGATGAGGTTGTTTTTGTAACAACAAAGCAGATGCTCGAGAAACAAAAGGTAAGACACCTCATGGATGCCGCCTCTATGCATGCCTTTAAAACCAGTGAAGTAATCCTGCCGGATGAATCAGACCAGGCAACCATGGAAAAGGCGTTATTGAATAGGTTTTCATCCGATGATCAATATTTGGTGAATCTTACCTGCGGCACCAAAATGATGTTTATGGTGACGTATAATTTTTTCCGAAAATTAAATAGTCAGCTGTTTTACATTCCTATTGGTAAGCATTATTTTATTCAAATGGGAAGTGAAGAACCTGAAACAATTCCGATAACAGAGCAGGTTAATGTGCGGGAGTATCTCAATTCGCATGGCATTTATTACCAACCTACCCAGGAACCCTTATCTGATATCAGATTTCTTAAGGCATTGTTGCGTGAATATAAAAATGCTGATTTTGATGTAAATAAGATAATAGAAGGCAGAACAAACGAAACTCAGAATCTTTTTACAGGGATTTGGTTTGAGCAATTTATTTTTTATAAAATCAAATCACAATTCAATCTCAGAGATGGGGATATTGAACGCAACGTAAAAGTCAACAACTTTCACGAAACGCATAGAATGGGGCACGACAATGAATTGGATATTGCCTTTGTGTATGATAACGAGTTATTTGTTTTAGAGGTGAAAGTGAGTATGGGTGGCAGGAATCATTTTAAGCGCAACCTGGATAACATTCTTTTCAAGTTGAGTGCATTGAACAAGAATTTTGGGTTCAGATCGCGTGCCTGGCTCATAACATTAGCAGATTTGTCCGGAGAACCAAAATCATTTCAGGAAGATCTTTCCCGGAAACTAAAGATATTGGGCATTGAGGGTGTGAACGACCGTGTGGATATAATGAATAATAAACCATTGTGTGTAAAGCAAAACGGAGCAAATTTGAAATTATGAGATATTATTTTGGTTCATAATGCCGGTGCTAACGCACCTACCGTAATGCCGGTGCTAACGCACCTAACGTAATGCCGGTGCTAACGCACCTTCCATAATGCCGGTGCTAACGCACCTTCCATAATGCCGGTGCTAACGCACCTAACGTAATGTCGGTGTTATACGCTATCGTAATGAACCCATATAAGGCGCATAGCGCCAACATTACGGTAGAAAAATATACGAATCGATCAAAAGGCGCATAGCGCCAACATTACGGTAGAAAAATATACGAATCGATCAAAAGGCGCATAGCGCCGACATTA
>CAYPFV010000098.1:0-12103 GCA_964410015.1 uncultured Bacteroidales bacterium | reverse complement strand
AGCGCTACGCGCCTTTGTCATTACCCCAATAATCATGCTCGTGTGTGTTTTAAGCTCAATCATGGATGTTTCATCTGTTTATAATTTGATTAAACAGGTCAGATGGAGCTCGCCAAAAATTTGTTTTTGCAATTTTCTTCGTGTTGCGAAATTATAATCATCCGTGTGTATGTCAATAGTATTGTCATGGCTCGGTTCATCTCATCTCTCATATCATCTGAAAATCCTCAACTTTACCAAAATTTAAAATCATCACTCAGAAAATTTATGAATATAACAATACGTGTGCAACGCAATTGATCAGCAATGAGTTCAAGAAAAAACATTTACTTCCCGATTTCACACAAAAATACTATATTTAACCCTACAAAAACAATTCTTTCATGATCAGAATATGTCTTTCTTCCGCTTTGTTTATTTTTGCGATCTCTGTGTTTGCACAGATCAGTGACGACTTCAGTGATGGCGATTTCACATCCAATCCATCCTGGAGCGGAAATACATCCTTGTTTGCGGTTGAAAATCAAACACTCCGTCTTACTGATACCCAGGCAGGTGAGGCGTATCTGGCAACATCCTCTTCCATGATAAATCAAACACAATGGGAATTCTGGATACGAATGGCATTTACACCCAGCGATAATAATCATGCACGAATTTACCTTGTTAGTGATTCACAAGACTTGCTTAATCCGCTAAACGGGTATTTTCTGCAGCTCGGCAAAACAGGTACCGGAAACAAAAGAATCTATTTTTACCGCCAAACAGGCAGTGAAATTGAAGAGATCATGACAGGAACAGAGGAAATCTTCAGCAATACCAACAATACGGTTAGAATAAAAGTAATACGAGACGCCCAGGGAAACTGGACGTTTTTTGCCGACCCAAGTGGCGATCAGCTTTTCCTACCCCAGGGCAACGTCACTGATAATGTACATACTAACACAGAATGGTTCGGATGGGTTTGCCGCTATACTGTTTCTAATTCCGACAAGTTTTACCTGGATGATGTATATGCAGGGGAGATCATCATTGACGATACACCACCCGAACTATTGCAGGTAGTGCCACAAAACAACACTTCCCTGCAACTTACTTTCTCAGAACCCATAGAACAATCATCTGCTCAGGTGCTTACTAACTATATAGTGAACCAGGGTATCGGAAACCCTCTTTCTGCTATTCGTCCAGACGACCAGCCCGACAGGGTTATGCTTACATTCGAAAATGAGTTTATCTCCGCTACACCCTACGAACTTACCGTGCAAAATATCAACGATTTTTCAGGTAATATTCTCACTTCTGCCTCCATGGAGTTTGTCTGGTATGTTCCGCTCCCGTTCGATGTGGTATTCAACGAACTGATGCCCGATCCAATACCCGAAGTAGAACTACCACCCCATGAATACATAGAATTATACAACACCTCTTCTTTTCCCATAAACCTGGACGGATGGATACTCCAGCATGGAACAACACAACGCGAATTACCCGAAGTGGTGATACCTGCGAAAGAGTACCTTATCCTGACAAGCACTGCTGCAGCTGAGGAATTTGATCCATACGGAATGGTGATCGGTGTGCCTTCACTATCTTCCACTGCGCTTATCAATTCCGGAAATACACTAATCCTTTACAACCCCGACTTTGAAATTATTTCCTGGGTCGAGTATTCGGATACCTGGTTCAGTGATCCGGACAAAGCAGATGGAGGATGGTCACTGGAAAAAACGGACCCTTTAAACTTCTGCGAACAACAGAACAACTGGCAAGTTTCAAAATCTTCAGCAGGGGGAACCCCTGGATCAGAGAATTCTGTTAAAAGTGAAAACCCTGATACCACCTCTCCCCGGTTGCTCGGAGCAGTGTACGAAAATGAATACCAGGTAACTGTTTTTTTCAGTGAATCTATGGATAGGGAAGCATTGCTTAATCCCCAACATTACACCCTAGACAATGGTCTGGGTAATCCTTTGTCGGTAAGTACCCTGGAACCCCACAATCAGCAGGCAACCCTTACTCTGGGCTCTCCTGCCCTATCCGATCAGGTTTACCAGATTAGCCTTGACATATCTCTTACTGATTGTGCCGGAAATCCACTTGAAAACAATTCAATTCTTTTCACCGGGCGCAAACCCCGTCAATTTGATGTGGTTTTTAATGAAATTATGGCAGACCCTTCTCCACCCGTTGAATTGCCAGAAGAAAAGTACATTGAAATTTTTAACACATCAGAATTTCCGATTGTATTGCTCGATTGGACGCTCACCCATGGTAATACTGATAAATCATTACCTTTCATTTACCTCCCTCCTCTCGGTTATGCTATCATTACCACAGAAGAAGGTGCTGGTTCTCTGCGGGAATTTCCCAACGTTTTTGGAGTGCCCGGACTGTCATCCACATTCCTGACCCTTAGCGGACAAAGACTATCCCTTTCAGATACGGAGGGAAATATCATTTCCTGGGTAGAATACAGCAGCTCCTGGTACGACGATACTTCCAAAGAGGAAGGCGGATGGTCGCTGGAAAAAATTGATCCTTATAACTATTGTGGGGAAAAAGAAAACTGGACTGCCAGCAAAAGCCAAACCGGTGGTACTCCCGGCAGTGAAAACTCGGTATTTGATGTGAACCCCGATAACAAACCGCCGCTTCTGCTCAGAGCAGGATATGAATCACCTGAAAAGATAATCCTGTATTTTAATGAAGACATGGATAGAACTGCCCTGGGAAACCCTGAAAATTATTTCATAGATCAGGAAGTGGGAACTCCGCTATCTACAACTCTTTTCCCGGATAACTTTAAGAAAGTGATGTTGACACTGCCAGAATCGGCAGTGGAGGGTCGGACATACGTGGTGTCCGCTAATGAACAACTTTCTGATTGTGCGGGCAACAAGTTGTCTTCACTATCAGTACCATGGGGAATTCCAGAAGAACCAGACAGTGCCGGTATGGTCATCAATGAAATACTTTTTAATCCCCAACAAGGTGGAGAGCGATACGTAGAACTTTATAACCGGTCTGATATCATTACCGATCTAAAGCAATACATTCTGGCTTCTGAAGACCCGCTAACCGGAGAAATGGAAAGTATCAATGAGATTTCTGATGAAAGTCAACTTTTTTTCCCTGGTGAATACCGTTTACTTACCCCCAATACCCTTGCTATACTGCAACAATATATGACACAAAACCGCAGAGGTTTTATCCAAACCAGTTTACCCTCAATGACCAACAGCGGTGGTGTTTTGATTCTGAGCTCAAAAGGGCGGAAGATACAGGAAAGGATTGAATATGACGAACAAATGCATTATGCGCTGCTGGCTGATCCCAAAGGGGTTGCATTGGAAAGACTTAATTTCGACCTGCCCGGAAACGAACAATCGAACTGGTTGTCGGCAGCACAAGATGTTGGTTTTGGAACACCCGCCTTTGAAAATTCTCAATTTACAGCTCGTTCTCATTCACAAAATGCATCCATCGAACTCTATCCGGATATCTTTTCTCCCAACAATGATGGTCACAACGATGTGCTGAATATTTCCTATAAAATGGAAAAACCAGGATATACCGCTCATGTGAGTATTTATGATCCTCGTGGAAGACTGGTAAGAGTTCTGCAAAGGAATATCCTTTTATCAACCGAGGGAGTATTGACATGGGATGGTATCAACGAAGAAAATCAGAAAGCGAACATTGGTATCTATATTGTTTTTATGGAGATATTTGATGACCAGGGAAATGTAGAGAAATTAAAGAAAACAACCGTTTTGGGCGGGAGTATAAAGTAAAGTAAGGAACAAGGAGGTTCTTTTTCTGATCATTGAAAATGATCAAACCAGGACAATAGCAATATAATTGCAAACCCGGAGAATTATAATTCGCAACACAGCAAAAAGTTATAAAACGATATTATTGGCGAGCTAGCCCGTTGAAAAAAACGGATAGTTAATGCATAAAGTTATAAACTGAAAGAAGATACAACCATAAGTAAAATCAACAATGTGGGTATAGAAAAAAGGATACACAGTTCTGCTTGCTTTTAAAAAAATAACATCTGGCTTCAGAAAGAAGATAAGATGTTATTATATTGGTTCAGAAGGTTATTATATTCAAAAAGTCAGTCAATAATCAATCGTTATTTTCATGACGCTCCTGGGCGGCTTCATTTACTACCAGTTTAAAACCTTTTCCATGAACATTGAGGAGTTCTACGTTGGGGTCTTTTTTAAGATATTTCCTGAGTTTGGCGATATAAACGTCCATACTTCTGGCATTAAAATAGTTATCATCTAACCATATTTTTTTGAGTGCCAGCGAACGGTCAAGTACTTCGTTTGTAAAATCACATAACATTTTAAGCAATTGTGCCTCTTTAGAAGTAAGTTTCTGGTCGTCGCCTTTAAAACTTAGTATTTGCCGGGCGAAGTCAAAAGTGTAGTTACCAATATGGAAGAAGGTTTTGTGTGACTGGGAGGCATCATCAAGATTGGCGCGTCTGAGAATAGCGTTGATGCGAAGCAGTAGTTCTTCCATACTGAATGGTTTGGTCAGATAATCATCAGCTCCAATCTTCAAACCTTCAATAATATCCTCTTGCATTGTTTTGGCTGTTAAGAACAGAATAGGTACTTTTTTGTCTACTTTTCTGATATCTTTTGCAAGGGAAAAACCATCTTTTTCTGGCATCATGACATCAAAAATGCAAAAGTCGAATGATTCTTTCAAAAACATTTTATACGCCTCAACGCCATTTACTGCAAGCTTTACCGGAAACCCTTTTGCTTCCAGATAGGCTTTGAGAATAGTACCAAGATTGGGATCATCCTCTGCCAATAAAATTTTAATTTTCTTTTTCTCCATATTAATAAAATCTTATGATAAATGATAAAATTTTGAAAAGAATCTAGTTAAATCCAAAAGGGATAAAAACTGAAAACCTCGATCCTTTTTTTGGTTCACTTTGCAGTTTTACATAACCTCCGTGAAGTTCTGCAATGGCTTTTACATAACTAAGTCCTAATCCAAAACCTTTTACGTTATGTACATTGCCAGTTGAAATTCGGTATAAATTATCAAATATTTTTTTTTGATTTATTTTACTAATACCTATTCCATTATCTTCAACATGCGTGAGTATACCATTGTTCACATTTTCGGTAAATATTACAATTTTCGGAAAATTATCTGAATATTTAATGGCATTATCGAGCAAATTAAAAATAACATTGGTTAAATGAAACTTATCAGCTTCCAGGAAACTGAACTCTGCATTCAACCGCTTGAGAATTGTTCCATGACGCGAAACCAGTTGCAGGTCAATCTTATGAATAGCATCTTCAATTACGTCATGTAAATTAAACCCTGTTTTATTCAAACGTAATTTACCTTTTTCCAGTTGGGCAGTTTGCAAAACTTTTTGGGTCATTAATCCTAAACGATCATTTTCCTCATTAATTACATTAATATAATTTTGATATAAATTTTCTGATTTCTGAACATCATTATCTCTAAGTGCCTGGCATGCTAATGAAATTGTAGAGATAGGAGTTTTCAACTCATGGGTCATATTGTTAATAAAATCATTTTTCATCAAAGATAACTGTTTCTGCTTTATTATGGTGATGATTGTGTAAGTAAAAGAAGAAATAATTACCAAAATAAAAATGCCCGATATTATAGTCATGATATTCATTTGTGTAAGCAGATAAGTTTGCTGATTGGGAAAATAGATCAACAAAAACTCAGGACTGCGAAAAACATCGTTGGGGAAAAGACTGTAGGCATACTCGGTTTGAAGCAATTCTTCGGAATATTTGCCGGTTTTTTCTGAAATCAGGGTGTTGTATACCGGATCATAAACCCCAAATTCGTATTTTGTGCGGATACCCGATCGCTCAATTTCTGCCTTTATCAGAGAATCGAGAATAGAAATATTTTGTTGTAAAGCTGGTTTAATATTTTGCTGAGCCGAGAAGAGTTCATCAAATAGATCATTAATAATTTTGCTGCGCTGAAAAAAATTCCAGTAAAGATTATCTGAATTTCCAGGAATCTTGTTTCGGTTCGCATACCCTCCCTCCTGGTATTCTAAAAAACTGGGAAGATCAGTTTTTTCATCGATAGGTACACCTGTAAAGGGATCAAAATTTGGAAATCCATAGGGTTCATGATAAGTTGACAGTGTATCAGATCGTTCTGCTGACGAATCAATCTCTGCTGCTATTTTTTCGTAATGTACATGGTTGATAGAATCGAGTTTATTAAAAATTAAATTCAACTGATCGTCTTCTTCATACTCCTGAAAAAAAATACCTGCCATCTCAATTTTATTGTATTTATAAATGGCAGATGTAAGTGCCTCGCTAACATCACGGTTAAAATTTGATTCTTTCAGGTTAAAAGCATTACTGATCCAGTATAGTTGTATGCCTATCAAGCCCAATAAAGAAAGGGTGATGAGAATAACAACAAATATGATCACATTCTTTTTCATCCCTAAATGATTTGTTTTAAGCAGCTCGTATAAAACCTGGCGTTTGCCATTTTCATTGATATTTGTATTGGATTCACAAACATGTTCGTTTCATCCGTAAATAATTTAAATTAAGCAGTTCCAATTGAACTCGCCTAAATACTGACTTGGAGGTTTTTGTTGCTTTGGTTAATTAGTGTCAGCAAGAAAACACTTATTTTATGTGTTTTTGATAAGAAATCGTCAAAGACAAGACTTTGGAAGTTTTTGAATCTAACGAGTTTACTTTTCGTAAATGACTGATTCATCTGGTTATAATTTGATTAATTCGGTCAGTTGGAGCTCGCCAAACTACTGGTTTTGTAAGTTGACCACGTCACGAATTATAATCATGTGCGTGTGTGTCAAAAACTTTGCCATGGCTCGGTTCATCTGTTTATTATTTTCATCATACAATTATATTGATTCTACTTCTTTTAAATTTTAAAAAAAATTTCACCTGTAAAGTTTATCCCAAAAACCTGATAATTGTATAAAAAATAAACCTCACATTATCCAAAACGTTTAAAATACTAACATGGCTCAACCTGTGCACAATAATAAAAGCCAATAAATGTGTATAGATGAACAAAAATACATTTGAAAACAGAATTTGTTTTACTCCACAATAATTTCAGATTGTAAGATCGAATATCTTTCCTTTAAAATGAAGGTTTGATTTGTTTATAGAATTCTTTTTTTGTCACTTTCATACATCTTCATCAATTTTATAGATCATTTTCTCTATTAATTCTTTTTGTTTTATTATTTTCAAATAAAATATTTATACCAGTATACGACAATAAAACCCCATCTACAGTTCATTTTCACCGACTAAATATTTATTCTGGCACATTAAAGATTTTCACTCAATACCAAAAGCATAAATATACAAACTGTAATGCCTGTCAGATACATTTTAACATTATTTAAACTCATACATACGTTTATGGAATACATTTAATGCAAAACAATACTTTTTGAGATAAAAAAAATTTTTTCCCTGGAAAAGAAAAGTGCAGCAAAAATGATGATTACAAGTAAGAATTATAAAAACCGGTATCAAATTTCCATAAAAAGACGAATAAATTAACAAGCATTAACATTTTTTTGATATGCACAAATTTAAAAACTGATACCTTTGTTTTCAGGCAAACAAACATGCAAAATACCAATAATATCTATTGGTTTTTTACAGTGTATTAGTTTTTGTGGTTATTTAATTGTGGATTGAATCGGCCGGAGTGGTTACCGGCCGATTTTTTTTGCCCGTTTCCATTGTCTTTCTCTTGATCCTACTGCTGAAAATTCATTACTTTTATAGTTGATTTACGCTTAAAAAATTTATACTACCGTTGTATAGAATTGTTATTAATGGAAGCTTTGTGTGTTATCACATGCAAACACAATAGCATAATAATCAGCGAATTGGATGTTAGATCACACCAATTTTTTAATCAAATTATTATTTGATGAACCGAACCATAACAAAAATTTTGACATACGCACGGATGATTAAACTTCGCAACACAACGAAAACTAAAAATCCGTATTTTGGCGAGCTCCATCTGACCGAATTAATCAAATTATATACAGAAAAAAACGACACTAATTTTGTAACTAACAATATTTTTTTAAACTGTTATATTAACAAGATGCTTCATGTTTGTTTTTCTCAATTGTATTTGATCAGCAACAATGCTGGATTCATCCTATTGTAAAACATTACACTACAAAAAAATAATCAAAACAAAAACGCAAAATCTTTCCCTATGCCAAACTACAAACCTGTTTTTGAATTTCACATAGAGCGCACTATGCGCAATAAATTTAATATTGATACTTCTTTCTTCTCCACCAATGGAAGTGTGGTGTTTAGTAATTTTGCGGCTGTTCGGAATTTTGCTCATAAATACAATGCCAAAAACGATCCCCGTATTCATGTATACCCTGGTGAGTTACATGCCACTGCTATGTTAGAAGAAATTTATCATATTGTAATACGACAATATGAAAAACAGTTAGATTCACGTATTTTCCACAAAATCTTTGAAACCATCAGTTCAAAAACAGGGAGAGATAATTTGCATAAGCTTTTGTTTGACTTTGCTGACAAATTTCCACCCCAACAGGTCTATACTGGTGAAAAGACCATTAATCAATACCTGCAGGACACTACCGGGGGAAGGAACAATAATCTGATTTTACTGGAAGAAATGATTATGTTGTTTTTTTCCAATTATAATCCTGCAAACAAAAAACTGAAAAAACTATTCGATGAAAATTTTCTGGAGGAAAAGGATACTTTTCTTGAATATATTGGTGAAACGGAGGAATTCCTGAAAGATCAACCGCGATTTGGTACAGAAAATCAAACACTGTTCGATCTGTTCAGGGCACCTATACATCATGCCCCTGAAGATATAAGTAAACAACTGGATTATGTAATAGAAAACTGGAAGCAATATCTCCCCGACCATATTTTCACTCTTTTACTCAGAAGCAAAGACTTGCTGAGAGAGGATGTGCATTTTGATACCACAGCTGGAGCACAAAAACCAACGATGGCTCCCCGCTATTTGGGTGCTACCGGTGAATCGCATAATTTTACAATCGGAAAATCAGGCTACCGCTTTGCTGATGAAGCAGAAAAAGATTACGAAGAACCCGAACAATTTACCCCTGATGTACATTGGATGCCAAGTGTGGTGATGCTGGCCAAAAACACCTATGTTTGGCTCGATCAACTTTCTAAAAAATATCAACGCGACATCAGCACACTCGATCAGATACCAGATGAAGAACTTGATCTGATCAGCAAGCAGCATTTCACCGGTCTTTGGCTCATAGGTATCTGGGAGCGCAGCGAGGCATCTAAAAGAATCAAGCATATCATGGGTAACATTGATGCTGTATCTTCCGCTTATTCATTGTATGATTACCAGATCGCGCAGGATTTGGGAGGAGAACAGGCATACCAGAACCTCAACAGGAGAACCCGCAATCGTGGCATACGTTTGGCCAGCGATATGGTGCCAAATCATACAGGTTTGTTTTCAAAATGGATAATTGAACACCCCGACTACTTTATTCAAACAGACCATCCGCCTTTTCCCGGATACACTTTTACCGGAGAAAACCTTTCGCAGGATCCTGACATTGAAATACGAATTGAAGATGGATATTTTAGCAAAACAGATGCCGCAGTGGTTTTTCAAAGGATAGACAAAAGAACCCACGAAGTAAGGTATATTTATCATGGAAATGATGGAACTATGATGCCCTGGAACGATACCGCCCAATTGGATATGATAAAAAAAGAGGTGCGGGAAGCAGTGATTCAAAAAATATTTGATGTGGCGGCAAAGTTCTCTATCATTCGGTTTGACGCTGCTATGACACTGGCAAAAAAACATTTTTCGCGACTATGGTATCCCAGACCTGGTTCGGGTGGCGACATTCCCTCCAGAGCAGATTATGCCATGAGCAAAAAACAATTCGATGAACTTTTTCCTGTTGAATTTTGGCGTGAAGTGGTTGACCGAATGAACGAACAAATGCCCGAAACTCTCTTGCTGGCGGAAGCTTTCTGGTTTATGGAAGGATATTTTGTGCGCACCCTGGGTATGCACCGGGTATATAACTCTGCTTTTATGCACATGCTTAAAAATGAAGAAAATGAAAAATTCCGCGACCTGATTACAAATACCCTTGAGTTTGAACCCGAAATACTCAAAAGATATGTGAATTTTATGAGCAACCCCGACGAGGAAACTGCCATCAGCCAATTCGGAACCGGAGACAAATATTTCGGTGTATGCGTGCTTATGTGCACACTGCCAGGATTACCTATGTTTGCTCACGGACAAATTGAAGGGTACAATGAAAAATATGGCATGGAATACCAACGGGCATATTATAATGAAGACCCTCAGCAATGGCTCATTGAAAAACATGAAAAGCAAATTTTTCCACTTACACAAAAAAGATACCTTTTCAGCGATGTAAATCAGTTTAATATTTTCGACTTCCTGGATTATTATGGCAATATCAACGAAAATGTTTTCGCTTATACCAATGTTTTCGGGCAGGAAAAAGCACTCGTGCTTTACAATAACAAATACGAAAAAGCACACGGAAAAATACAGTTCTCTGCACCAAAACTTACACGCACATCAAAAGGGAAGGAAACCATCAGCGTAAGCCTGGCACAAGCTCTGCAAATCAAAGATGAACATGGTGTTTATTATCTTTTTAAAGAACACTTCTCGGGATTGGAATATCTGAAAACCGGAAATGAGATTCATCAAAACGGTTTTCAATGGGACTTACAGGGTTTTGAATATCGAATCTTCTGGAATTTCCAGGAAATATTTGATGCTGATGGACAAATCGGCAAACTCTATTGGAAAATAGCAGGAAACGGAATCGAATCGCTCGAAAAGGTAAGAAAACAGATGATTATGGAACCTCTGCACTTGGCTTTGGAAGCCATCTTTCATGAGGACATTATTGATTTTCTCATCAAAAACATATTGAATGAGCGAAGAAGCACATCAGAAAAATTAGGATATACCCTGATGAAAAGCCGATTTAAAAACATGATAGCAAAAATTGTAGAAGGTAATTATACAAAACTCGAAGTGGATACCGAAAAAATAAGTGCACAGTTTGTGGAAAAAGTAAAATCAATGGAAAGAACTTTTGATTTTGTGAAAAACAGTGAACACAGGATTGCAAGAGCTCTCCAAAAAGCGGGCACCTCCTCTCTTGATCACCTTTTGGTAACAGGAAGTAAAACCACATACAGGGAAAACACCATACTGATGCTGGCACTGATCACCCTTCAGTCAACAGCGTCAATTCATCAGACAGATAACGAAACCTTTCTTTTTGGTAAACTGCTGCTGCATTGGCCACTTGAAAAAATTCTTTCAAAAACAGGGAAAGGACAACCCGGAAAACAAAGAGATATGGACCTGATAAGACTGCTACTCTCTTATGAAGAATTTAATTTTTCACTTTCCAAAAAGAAAAGTGAGAATCATCATCAACCTGTTATTGAAACAACCCGTGCCCTTCAAAATGAAAAAACCGGGGAAAACACCAACAGAACAGATTATGGAAAGCATAAAAAACTGCTCGAATTTATTCAAATCAAAACTACAAGGGATTTTTTAGGATTGAACGAATATAAAGGCACAAACTATTTTAGTAAAGAAAGTTTTGAAGAACTTGTTAAATGGATTCTTACTTTAAATATTCAAAAAATATTTTTATTGCCGCTTGCTCATGAAAATGAAAATGACAAAGCCAATATCAATTTGATCAGTGAAAAGATTGAAGAGGAAATTTTGCTCTATCTGCAAAGAACCGAATTTTCAGAAAAAAGCGGATATGTTTATGATCAACTTATTTCATTGATAAAACAAAATGAACCGAACCATCACGATAGTATTGACACACATGCGGATGATTAGATTTTGCAGCATGGACAAAAAATACAAAACCGGAATTGTGGCGAGCTCCATCTGACCTATTTAATCAAATTATAAACAGATGAACCGAGCCATGACAAAGTTT
>CAYPFV010000097.1:0-12111 GCA_964410015.1 uncultured Bacteroidales bacterium | reverse complement strand
AAAACCAGGTTGCTGCCATATCCCGGCTATTGTTCCAGAATATTTGATATTCCTCTGGTATATCAGATTCAGGAGGGGAGAAGGTTTTCAGTCTATCTTTTGCATGGTTTTGCCGGTTTTCAACTTCGTGGTTCAGTCCGCTTCTTTCATCAGGATCGTATCCCGGAGTCAGTTTTGCTCTTTTCTGGTGTTCCTGTGCAATAAAATCTTTGGTATTCCTGATGGTTTTTGTGGGGGCGGTGAGTGCGATTAACGTGCCTTCTGACTGCAATACCTGGGTATAAGGGCTGTGTCCGGAGGTGCTTCTGCGCATGGGATGTCCTCCGCTGAATGCCAGGGGTCCGTTGTTTCCTTCCGCTACCATACTCCAGATCATCTGTTGGTTGGGATTATCTATGATGGTCATTTGGATGCTTCCCAGGGCATAACTATCAGAATTAAAATACGTTTCGGCAAAAGAAAAGGGGTTATTCATATGATAGAAGGGGCGTGCCATTTTGGCTTCAAAGGGTATTTCTGTATTTTTATTGACTATATCCCAAATAATTTTATTGGGGCGGTATGTGGTGGTTACCTGATGTATAGGTGCAATGGCATCAGCCATATCTGCTGATGTATTGTTGAAAAATCCCCAGAGTATGGTTTCCATTTCTGAGGGTTTATCAGACGGGAGGTATCCTCTTTTTTGTGCTCCTGCAATAGCGCCGTCAATGGTTTTCAGTCCATAGGTAACCAGGTAATAATCAAGGGCAAATTTGGCCATGGCGCGGGTTTCCTTGTCGGGTGAAAAGTCATACAGGTTGAGAAAAGGTTCTATGCTATGGGGATAATAAACCTGCGAGTCGTATTCTCCGTTTCCGGTAATGAGTAATCGCTGCAGGTAATCCCGGATCATTTCCTGAATAAGTTTTTCGGCCTCTTTTGCAGGATAACCGGAGATGAAAGATGTATCGGGAAAAAGTTGACTGTAAAGCAGTCCGCTGGTTCTCCACATGGTTTTGTGGTTTTCTGTGCCTCCGTTTTGGGGGTTTCCGCCCAGCAGCTCACCAGGTTCTCCCACCAGGTTATGAGGAACAGGCAGGTCATCATATTGTCTGTGTCCATCAGAAGGGCGTCGTGTTTCGCTGTAATCAGAAATCCATTGGTAAAAATTCTTTTTCCACTCATGGCCCATTACATCTGCCAGTAATGGATAAAACCTGGCCCAGTTTTTACAGGCAAAATGATATTGCTGACGCATATTTCCGGGTATGGAAAGGAATGCTTTTGCCTGAGCATGATCGTTATCAAGCAAAAGCGCTGCAGTAGCCGGAGGCAGTTCTTTTTTCAGCGGGTCTCCGCCAAATTTTATGATCTCACCTTTTTCGTTTCTTTCCAGGGGGCCGAAGTATCCAACCCTTCCCTGTTTATAGGCGCGGCCGGTGTAAGGGGAAAAGATCGTTTCTCCTTCCAGTGCCCAGGTAGTAACTGGTAATCCGGTATCCGGACAGGTGGAATGCGACAGCGAGCGCCGGGCAAAACCCTGATCGGCTATTCGCCCCAACATCGGCGACATTCTCATCATAAACCCGGCTTCATCAGGATAGGTGCTGTTTTCCCATGGGTTTTGTGCAGGCAAATCACTCAAAGAAACTCCAAAAATAAAAAGGGAGAGTACTATTTTTTTTTGCAGCATTCTTTTATTCATCAGTGATAATTATATAGTTTACATTGTCTTCCACTTTACTTCCGGTAAAATCCTCGATTTTGCCTTCATCGATAAAAGTATGGCGGTTTCCTCTGATGACATTTCCTTTCCCTTTAGATCCCAGGGTTTTGATTCCTCCTCCTTCGGTGATATTGTTTTCAATGACCAGATTCTCCACAGGCAGGTCTACCAGATTTTCGGGGCTAAAACGAGCCTGACTGTTTACAAATGCGGCATGCCAGTTGGGTTTGATGCGCATACGGTTTCCACTGATCTCCAGCCCCCTCACAGGTATTCTCCACAAACAGATATAGCGGTTTCCGACATTATTGATGATTTTACTGTCGCGAACACCCACATTTTTCCATGATTCGTGCATGATACCCTCTCCGTCATTGAATTTGATCCCTTCAGGAGTATAGTTGCTGTGGATATCAAAATCATTTCCTTCAACGGTCCATCGCCATCCACGCACTTCAATGGCTCTCATATCGTTTACGTGGGCGTCCATGTAAGTACCGGTGGCAGTAGGCAGTATCACGTTGGGTTTTGACCGTATAATGTTAAACCCCACGTAGGCGCCATCGCCGGTAGTTTTAATGCCCCCTCTGCCGGTGGTAAAAACATAGTTGTTTCTGATGACAATACCTTTGGCCAGGGTGCCCGGCGTTACAAGTTCCTCGTGAGTACCATTTTCAACGGCTTGCTGCAACTCTTCGTGTTTGGTCCATATGTCGAGTTGATGCATCATTTGCAGAAAATTAACCCTTATGCCGGTTCTGTTTTGATAATCAAACAATACATCGTAACTGGTAATGTTTGTTTCTTCTCTGAAATCTTTTTCGGTTGGGTACAAAGTATAATTTCTCATCATAAAATTGGCACGGTCATATTCGGGTATCCTGTTGTTGGCAACCAGAATATTGCGGCATGCAAAAACAGTTATGGCTCCAAACTCTCTGTGCGTCCATCGTTGCCAGGGTTTTTGAAATGCATCGGGAACATGATCGGCTATCACGGCCGAATTTTTCAGAATATTGCCAAAAACAATTACATGACCTTTCATTTTGCCGGCTTTGTAGTTTGATTGCAGTGCATCTGCCGTACCCAGGGCAACATGTCCGTTGAGGATGTCGATATTGATTACGCCTGTGTAATCAGCGTCATAAGGGTCTTTGAGCCGGATACCTTTGAAAGCTGTTTCCACATCCGTCCCGTTGCCGGTAAAAGAGGGTTGGTATTCAGGGAAAATGAATCTGGTTCCCAGAAGATATCTTGGTTCGCGGGCATCAGTAAAAGCTTTGGGAAATTCATGCGGTACAACCGGATTATGTTTTTCTGAATTTAACGGGTCTGATCCTCTGATAACCACGCCCTTTTTGAGCAGTATATGGTCTCTGAAATAATACGTACCTGCCGGAAAGTAAACCACACCACCGCCCTGTTCGCTAAGTTTTTGCTGTGCATTTTCCAGCTTTTCTTCCAGGGTTTTTCCCGGCATATCTTCTATCGATAATACCCGCTCCCAGTTAAAATCGCTTGTCCATGCAATATCATATTTGGCAACCGGATTATCCTGTGGCAGATCATTGTTGGCAACCTTGATACCATAACTGCCCGAAGGGATTAAAAACAGTGAAAAAAAACTCAGCATCATGAAAAAATTCAACGCTTTCATAGGCAACATAATCCTTATATTTTAAAATTCATATTACAACAACAATCATTTAGCAATTGCACCGGGTAAAAGGGTAAACGATAAAGATAAAGCTGCAAAACACATCCGTTTGTTTGCATGTTTTTTGTCAGGAAAAAAATCTGCTGTAAACAGGACGGGAGATGTGCTCTCCCGTCTTGTTTTTTTATGTATTTGACATAGAGGAAATAAGATCAAAACTCAGAAATTTGAGATTTTAAATCATGTTTTTCAGTTTAATTTTTTAAAAATTTCCTGGTTATGATCTGATCATCTCCGGTTAATTTAACATAATAAACTCCATCTCTGAGGACTGAAACATCAATGACTTCTTCAATCGATGTAGTTGAAAAAACCATTTTGCCTGTTACATCAAATATCTGCACCAGAAAGTCCTCCTGGTTTCTGTCATTGATTATTCTGAGGGAATTTTGTGCAGGATTGGGATAGAGAGTGATAAAATCATCGGAAGTTTCATCAATGCTGGTGGGGTCTGCTCCTGATGGTCTGATGGTAAGTTCAAACTGTTTGTTGGGTCCGGGAGTTGGAAAATCACCACCTTCCACATTGGTGATTTCAAAAACCAGCACTTCAGGTTCATCCTGGTAGAGGTCAACGATTGTAAGAGGCAGGGGTTGCGACTGGAGTTCCGGGGTTGTGTTTTCAAAAACCACAGTTTCGGAGCTGAAATCATCTACATGGGCGGCATCGCCTTCTACCAGTTCCACTGTTACCGAAGTATTACCTCCATCGGTTCCGTTGTATAACATTATGGGTAAATCATAAGAGCCTGCATCTGCTTTGGGTCGCCTTTGAGATGCGGGCCGGTTTTGGAATTCGGCATAAGTAGATACCGGAGTACCTGTTTTGGTGATTTTAAGATTTGTAAAATAGGTATTGTTATCTCCGGCTCCTCTGCCCCAGAATCTGACCCCATTTACTTCTTCAAACCAGTCGTATCCGGGTGGTAATGAAGAGGCAAAAGTTTCATGTACATCATTGATAAAGTCCAGGCTACTATCTTTTGGGATGGCCATGAATACGATTTCTTCGTCTTCTGAAGGGTCAGCGCCGGTATCCCGCCAGTATAAGTGCATCATATCCTGAGTGATCACCCATGTATAATGTTTCCATTGTGTGGTTGAAAAATATTCTGTTCCCGATTGGTTTTTTGAATAGGGAACAAGAGGGTAGTTATCCGATCCGGGGTAAAGCACAGCTTCGTCGGGTTCGCCGGCATTTTCATTGTAATAATAATCTTCTGCACCACTATTCCATCCTGGGTTGTCATCATATTCACCCCCATAAGACAAAGCAGCGCTGTAGTTTCCGTTAAACAACCAGAAATGGTAGGCAGGAATGCCAAAATCAGTTTCAGTAATACCCCCGTCAGGCAGATCGGTAAGCAAAGTGAAATTTACCCTTCCCCCTTCTCCTGATCCTCCTGCATTATTAAACATCATATCAAATTCAATGATTATCGTATCTCCCTGATTCCGGTCGATGCTTTTGGGGAAAATATAGTCGAAAGAAGGCCAACTTTTAAAAGCACCTGTAACTTTTCCAACGGCCTCCTCTGATAAGGTAATAGCAGGAAAAGTTACATCATTTCCATCGGTTATTTCTTCAACCACATAGGATTCCTGAGGTTCATCAAAATCATCAGGGGTAAACAGCAAGGCGTTGTCTTTGTAAAAACCTCCTTCGGTCAGGGAATCCAACACTACAACAGAAAACTGTGCATTTGCAATTGCAGCAATGGAAATCATCATCAAAAACGTAAAAAATTTCTTCATAATCATAGGGTTTAGCAGGTTATTAATAATTTTTATTCAGCAATGATATTAAAAATATGGAAAATCTGAGTTTACTAATTATTCTTTGCAAAAAAAACGCCAAATACTGCGTTATTCTCGTTTTTGAATCAGTCATTTACGAAAAGTAAACTCTTTAGATTCAAAAACTTTGAAAGCCTTGTCTTTGAAAATTTCTTAACAAAGACACAAAAAATAAGTGTTTTCTTGCTGTGGCACTAATTAAAATCTGCTCTTTTAAAGAGGATTACCAGCGTACAAATATATCCTTATCACAATCCAGCTATCAGTAATATAATCTCAATCTAAGGGGGTGATTGTTTACCGGGCAAAAAGCTACGTTAAAAATAAATAATTAGTGGCTTTTTACACCTTGCTTTGTCTGCTTTATACTTTTTTGGAAAACAACTTTTTACGAGGGTAATGTTTCTGCGGTTACCCCTGATTGTTGCCATCCGGGTTGTTGGCTTCGACCTTTTCTTACCAAAGAGACTAAAAGGATAGTTTTCTTACAACTATTCACAAACTGAGCCATTCCTCTTTCCTGTTTGAGACAGGCAGATGACTACCTCTGTGTAATTATTTTTAGTTTTACACATCCAATCCTCAATCAACATTTCGTTTTTACAACTCGTCTTTATTATCTGCTGGTTTTCGCTCGTTTCAGAGGTGTGGCAAAAAAGCACAGGGAATGAAAAGTGTTAAAAAAGAACTGTGTGTTTTACCCCCGCCCTGTTGCCAGTTATTTCTGATTCTGGTTTTTGGCTTGAAAAATTATGTCCCTTGCGGAGAATCCATCAAAACACACGTTACTTATGACGACGATAAGAACTATACTTGTATTGATTTTGTCTGTAATTTTGACTACCTGTGAGCAAAACAAAAGCTTGGATGCAAAAAAAGAAATAGACTATTGCATACAAAAGGCACTGATAACCACCCAAAGTAACATGGAGGAGGGTTTGATGCCCCGCAATATTAGCAGGGGTCAAAAAAACTGGAACCTGACACGGATCTCAAACTGGACGTCAGGATACTATCCGGGTATACTTTGGAAAATATATGCTTTTACAGGAGACACATACTGGAAAGATCATGCCCGCAAATATACCAGGATGCTTGTACCCGACTGGCAGACTTACTTCAACAGGCAGGATTTTGCGCATACATTAATGTTGAGTTTTGGAAACGGATATGCCGCCACCAGCGATTCTTCGTATTACCAGATTCTGATGAAGGCTGCTGATCTGGTTTACCATGATGTATTGCAGAAAACCCGGAATGGAGAAAGGGAGATCAACGCCTTTTCGGATAAATTACAGTCTCCCTTTTTAGATCATATCTTAAACTACCGTCTGCTTTTTTGGGCTGCACGCAATGGCGAACCCGGTTATTTTGATTTAGCTGTGAAATGGGTTGACAGCAGACTTCCTTTGCCAGGCACTACCAATAATCTGTTGGCAAAAAGGGGAAAACCAGGAAGTGTTTCTTCATTTTTTGGACAAAAAGGATTCAGCAAAAGTGGCCCAAAAAACACTACAGGTCTGTCTGTTGAACCGGTTATTCATTTTTCATGGATCATATATGCCAGCATCATCACCTACCAGGAAACACAAGAAAAAAAATACCTGATGCTTGCAGAAAGGATGGCAGAAATTTTTATACAAAAACTTCCCCCGGATCAAATTCCGGGATGGAGCTTTGATAAGAACACACCTGGTTATTCGATTAAAGATGCTTCTGCTGCCACAGTGAGTGCTTCTGCTTTTTTGCAGATTTTCAGTTTATCGGAGAGTAAGCATAAACAACAGTTTTTCCAAACAGCCCAGTCAATTTTAACAACACTTTCATCAGATAAATATAAGTCAGCAGAGACGAACCATGCTTTTCTTTTGCATTCGACCGGTACAGACCCCTGGGGAGGGGAGGCAGATGTGTCGCTTATCTACACAGATTATTATTACCTGGAAGCATTGTTGCTGTATTACCAAATCGTGGAAAAAAAAGATGAGGAGATACTTCCTTTGATCAGTCAAATAAAAAAGCCAGGATTGTTGATTGAGTCTGCTCCGAAAAGTCATTTTTAATTCATTAGTGAAAATATTAAATTCTTATTAAATTGGTAATCAACGATATAAATTAGTATTGATTTGTGTAATTGACTTTGTTGAGCTCCGCTTCGCTCCGGTTTGTGGATAATAAACTTTTCGGATTGGACTCTTGATTTAAAATATAAAATTTTCGTCTGTTATTACACACACTGGGGTTTTCGATGCCAGCGAAGTTAAACACAATGATTTTAAAATTAGCAAAATAAAGACTTTATCATGCCTTAAAAAAACCATTTTGTTATGATGACGTGCAACCGGGCAACCGCTCTGATTGCCATCAGCTATTGGCATATTCCCTGGGTTTCATGCCATATTGCTGCCGGAAGCACCGGGAAAAGTATTTAGGATCGTTAAAACCAACCTGGTAGGATGTTTCTTTTACCGATATGCGTTGATTTTTCAACAAATCGGCTGCCACCTTTAAGCGGATGGTTTTCACAAAATCTGATACAGCCTGCCCTGTTAGTGATTTAAGTTTACGGTAAAGGTGAACCCTGCTCATTGCCATCTTATCTGCAAAATCATCTGCCGAAAAATTATCGTTGCTTATATTTTTCTGCACTACTTCAAGTGCTTTTCGCAAAAATGCCTCATCAGCACTTTCAACGGCAACCTCAACAGAGCCTGTTTGTAATTCGCGTAAGATTTTTTTATGCAATACTTTCTGGCGGTCAATCAGGTTGGTAACTTTTATTCGCAGTATTTCGGCAGAAAAAGGTTTGGTTATATAATCATCTACACCTGCTTTAAAACTCTTTATTTTTGTGGCAGGTGACTGATGAGAAGACAGGATGATCAAAGGAATATGTCGTGTGGTACTATCCCGTCGTAATTCTTCGCACATGGTTATGCCATCCATCTGAGGCATGGCAATATCTGAAATAATAATATCCGGAATCTCCTTCCGGGCCAGGTTTAATCCGTATTTCCCGTTTTCGGCAAGAAGAACATCAAAATCAGCTTCGAGTTCTTTGGTGATATATCTGCGCAGGTCTTTATTGTCTTCAACCAAAAGGATGCGGTAGGTTTTCTGGTCTGCGTCTTTTTTCTTACCGGTGGTATCTTCAGTCTTAATTTTCGGAGGTTCCAGGTGTTTTACCGGAGTAACTTCTTTGTTTTGGGTTTTTATTGTGGTATCGGAGGGAACCAGATCAAGAGGTATTTTTACACAAAACTCGGAGCCTTTGGGTAAACGGGGTTTATAGGATATATGCCCCTGGTGAATTTGGGTGAGTTCTTTGGTTAAACTCAACCCTATGCCTGTACCTGGTTCAGAAAAAGGCAATTCATGATACTTTTTACTGTTTGCCTTGCTGAAAAAGTTTTCAAAAATATGGCTGGCATCTTCTTTTGTAATGCCTTTGCCAGTATCAGCAACAGTAATGACCCCCCAGTGTTTGTGGTTTTTTTGCTGATTCTGATGGTTTTCAATATCAATAGTTTCTGTTTTGAAAGAAAAATTTACCGAACCAGAGGCGGTGTATTTAAATGCATTGGAAAGCAGGTTATAAATGATTTTTTCGAGTTTATCGCTGTCGAACCACACGTTTTTAGCAATGCTGGTATCTCCTTCATTTTTAATGAAATATTTAACACCTTTTCTTTTTGCCAGGGAGTTAAACAAAAGGGCTTTTCTTTGGCAGAAGGCGGCAATATTTCCCATAGAAAGTTCCAGATCAAGTTTTCCGGATTCAATTTTTCTGAAGTCAAGCAATTGTGTTACAAGTCTGTTTAATCTTTCGGCATTTTTATACATAATATTCATGTTCTCCTTGTCGGGAGCTTTCCCGGAGCTTATCCAGGTTTCCAGGGGAGCTAAGATCAGGGAAAGTGGGGTTCGGAGTTCATGAGAGATATTAGTAAAAAAGTTCACTTTCATCTCATGAAACTTATTTTCCTGTTTTACCAGGCGTTTCAGGTTTTTAAATTTAATTTCTCTTGTTTTGAATTCGTTTTTTTCCCTGTTTCTTGCTTTGATGAATCTTATGGTCATCACAGAAATAGCTGTTGCAATTAAAAAGTAAATCAGCAGTGCGTACCATGACAGGTATGCCGGTGGCAGAATGGTAATATCAATGCTGTTTTTTTTACTCCATACGTGGTCCTGGTTGGAAGCTCTGATTTTAAGGGTGTAGTTTCCCGGGTTGAGATTAGTGAGGGTTACATAGTTTTGGTTATTCAGATCAATCCAATCGTTGTGAATTTCTGATATCTGATACTGGTAACTGTGCCTGGCACGGTTTGCAAAACTCAGCAAGCTAAACTCAAATGTAATGGTGTTATGATGATTTTTGAAAGTGATAGCAGAAGTTTCAGAAATATTTTTTGTTAAAGGAGACCCTTGCTGGTGTGCAATCACATCTTCATTAAAAATTTTCAGGTTGGTAAATTCGATGGCAGCGCTGTTTTTTTGCGCTTTAAAGTCAGGTGGATTGAAAATAACAAACCCTCCGCGACCCCCAAAAGCTACTTTTCCATCTTTGAGCACAGCGGAAGCACCATCATTAAAACGAATGGCAGGCAACTGGTCTCTGTGATCATAAGACCGTGTGCGTCCTGTTAGCCGGTCGTAATAAACAATACTATTGTATGAAGAGAACCAGATTCCTTTATTAATATCTTTCTCCAGGGCATTAACCTGCAGATTTTCAGAAGGAAAAATTTCAGTCATTTTATGGGTTTCACCGGTGGTTAAGTTGTATACATAAAAACCAGTTTCTGTTCCAATAAATATTTCGTTCTGCTGTTTCACAATTCCTTTTGCGTTTCCGTGCGCTTTATAAGGGTGTATTTCGACCTGGTCTGAGGCGATTTTATATATATTGTTTGAGTAACTGCTTACCCATAATTCTTCCGGTTCTTCCTCTTTTCTGATGGTATGAATCCATTCTTCCAGAATTAATTTTGGTTTATGCTCCCCATTTGCTGTATTTAAGCTGTATAAACCCGACTGGGATCCAACCAGGAGATGGTTTTCGTGCATAAAAAGCAACCTGATCTTTTCAAGATGCGGTTGCTGATCGGGTTGATTTTGATAAACAAGGGTAAATTCATGAGATTGCAGATCAAAACTGTAGATATTGTTGTTGTATGTTGCTATAAATACTTCATTTTCATTGCCTTTACCCATTGCAGTAGGGGTTTCTTTCCGGGGCAGGAAATGCCTGGTAAACTCGCCCGATTGCTGATCGAAAATATAAACAGATTGTATAGAACCTGCCAGCATACCCGATGCTGTCTCCAACAAAGAAAATACCTGATAGGCATCATCCCGGGGGTCATGATACAACCGGAAAGGACTTTTGGCAAGGGGGAAAACCTGCACTCCTTCTGTTCTGAAACCCACCCACATCAAAAACTCATCATCAATAAAAACTTCATAAACACTGGGTTTTTCATAGACAGAAGACCCGGTTTGAAATGAAAAAAAACGGATAAATTCCTCTTTCTCAAGATCAAAATGATCCAGTCCTGCCTCTTCGTAACCGATCCAAAGATTACCAGTACGGTCGAGTTCAATTTTTTTCAAATAATCAGAGCTGGGGGTATTGCTTTGAGCAGGATTATGGGTAAAGCACTGCATTTGATCTCTGTCTGAAGATATTTTCCATAATCCTTCTCCCCAGGTAGCGATCCAAAGCCGCCCTTTTTGATCTTCTTTTATATCTACAATTTTTTCAGGAGATCGTAAACTATCGTTTTTACCGCACGGTGTCTCAAAAGGAGTTACCCTTTGGGTGTGCTCATCATATTGAAAAAGACCAAGATGATAATTGCCAATCCATAGCTTTTTATTTTTGTCGAAAAAAAGGTGCAGATAGTTGTCTTTAAAATTGATATTTTGAATATGAAGCTTTTGGAAAGTGTTGTCTTTTAATATGTAAATACCATCGCTGGTCGCGATCCATAAGGAACCATCCGGATGTTCTGCAATAGAATAAACAGGCAGTTGCTTTTTTTGATCTGGCAAGATAAAATGCCTTTTAAATGCATCGGTGGCAGGATCATATTCATTCAACCCTTGCCGGGTAAGGGCAAACAAACGGTCGTCGCTTGATATAAAAAGTTCTGATACAGTATTTATCCACAGCGTATTGTCATCTTCGCCGGCATGATATGTTTTTATAGAATTACCATTAAAACGGTTTATTCCAAAGTTGGTAGAAATCCACACAAAACCCTTACGATCCTGTTTGATGTCGTATACCCTGGGTGAAGAAAGACCATTGTACTGATTGAGTTTCAAAAGGGGAGATACGCCGTTAGCATTTAAATCTTCTGAACCATAGGCTTTACTGACAATCATCAGAAAACCAAAAAAAATTACAGTCAGATTTTTTATGCTGGAAAAACATTTCATTTCAGGAGTTTATAGTCTGTTGCATGAACCTGAACAGGTTTTTTGCATTAAATTCGGTTAGGTTTTTTTATTTAGATGGGGATAAAAATAATAATTTTTTTATTTATGCTTTTACTTGCCAGACGACTTTCAGAAGTTTGAGGAGAGGAAGGTTACGAAGTTGTTACTTCTTCTTTGCAGGAAAACGCCAAACAGGGCGTTATTCTCGTTTTTAAACCGAGCCACTACATTTATTACTGACATCCGGGAGGATGATAATTTCAACCGAAAATTATTTATCCGTGTCAGACATTACCGGCGAGCTCCCCCGTAAGAAAAGAACGGGGCAGGCATATGACCTATTCAATCAAATTATAAACAGATGATCATTCATGATTAAGATTAAAGTACACACGAGGATGATTAAGATAAATGGAACGCAGATGACACAGATTGAGCGGATT
>CAYPFV010000096.1:0-12131 GCA_964410015.1 uncultured Bacteroidales bacterium | reverse complement strand
TATCAAATGATTTTCTGAAGAATGATTTTTTATATTATCCGCTTGAATTATTTTGTTCCGATTTTGATTTTTTCTTTAAGAGGGGATAAATTCTATGTTGATGATGTCACCATGTCATCAATGTTTTTCTTGCAGGTTGCAGATCGGATTCTTTTATCTTTGCAAAAAAAAGAAATGAGCAGAAGCAACAGACGAGGTATGTTCAACCAGATAATTGAGCATGTAGAAATTACAGATGTGGCAGCAGAGGGGAAAAGCATAGCCCGGTATCAAGATATGGTCATTTTTGTGAATTACGGAGCACCCGGTGATGTGGTGGATATTCAGATCAGAAAAACACGGAAAAGGCATATGGAAGGTGAGATTATCCGGTTTCACAACCAATCTGATCAGCGCACCGCACCTTTTTGTGAGCATTTTGGTACTTGTGGGGGATGTAAATGGCAGCATCTGGATTACAATTCTCAGATTCAGTATAAACAAAAGCAGGTGAGCGACAGTTTGCAAAGGATTGGAAAAGTAAATTATCCTTATGAAATGATACCTGTAAAAGGTTCTGAAAAAACTGTCTTTTATCGCAATAAATTAGAGTTTACTTTTTCAGATAAAAGATGGCTCGAAAGGTCGGAAATTGAAAAGGAACAGCAGATACTTAATCTTAATGCTTTGGGTTTTCATATTCCTGGTTTTTTCGATAAGGTTTTGGATATCAAAAAGTGCTGGTTGCAGCCAGAACCTTCCAATCGCATCAGGTTGCGGGTGAAAGAATTGAGCGAAAAGCATCAGCTTCCCTTTTATGATTTCAGGAAAAGAGAGGGTTTTCTCCGGAACCTGATTATAAGAAACAACGTCAGAGGAGAGTTTATGGTTGTTTTGGTAGTGAACGAAGAAAAAAAAGGATGGATACGATTAATTCTTGACGATCTGAAAGAACAATACCGGGAGATAAAATCACTGCACTATATTGTGAATTCTAAGATGAATGATAGCATAAGCGATCTGCAGGCTGTTCACTATTCAGGGCAAGCTTTTATTGAAGAGCAAATTGAGGGTCTTGTTTTTGAGACAGGTCCAAAGTCATTTTACCAGACCAACAGTCAGCAGGCTTATGAATTATATAAGATTGTACGCGATTTTGCCGGGCTATCGGGCAGGGAAGTGGTTTATGATCTCTACACAGGTGCAGGTACTATTGCTGCATTTGTTTCCGGGAAAGCAGGCAGGGTTGTAGGTGTTGAATATGTTGAAGAAGCTATAAACAGTGCCTTGAAAAATGCTGAAAAAAACGGACAAAATAATCTCACTTTTGTTTGTGGAGATATGGCAAAGATATTTAATCAATCTTTTATGGATGAACATGGTAAACCAGATGTTGTTATCACGGATCCCCCCCGCGCAGGGATGCATCCGGCTGTAACAGCTACACTTTCCCGGTCGGCTGCACAAAAAATAGTTTATGTAAGTTGTAATCCGGCAACACAGGCACGGGATATAGAAATACTATCACCGTTTTATAAAGTAATAAAAGCACAGGCCGTAGATATGTTTCCGCATACTCAGCATGTTGAAAGTGTGGTATTGCTTGAAAAGCGAAAGGATGAATTATGAAAGCACTTTTGACGTGTAATATTTTGAAAATGGATGGACTATCGAATTGTTTCCGGTTACATGTTTTATGCATAAAAAACACCAGTTTGCCAGGATCTTCTCCAGATAAACTGATGTTTTTGTATGAAACTGAATTTATTTTTTCGCTGGTTCGGCAAGTGCTCCGATGATTTTATTCTCAATCTCTTCTGCCAGTTCAGGGTTGTCGAGAAGCAGGTTTTTAACTGCGTCGCGTCCCTGACCCAGTTTTGTATCGCCATAGCTGAACCACGACCCCGCTTTTTTAATAATATTTTTGTCTACAGCCAGATCAATGATCTCTCCGGTTTTTGAGATCCCTTCACCGTATATAATATCAAACTCGGCCTGGCGAAAAGGAGGTGCAAGTTTGTTTTTAACCACTTTCACTCTGGCCCTGTTGCCCGTAACATTATCGGTGTCTTTGATCTGTGATATTCTGCGAATGTCTAATCTTACGGAGGAATAAAATTTCAGCGCATTACCACCGGTTGTTGTTTCGGGGTTTCCAAACATAACGCCGATTTTTTCACGTAATTGGTTGATGAAAATGCAACAACATCCTGTTTTGTTAATTGTACCTGCGAGTTTACGCAGAGCCTGGGACATCAGGCGGGCTTGCAATCCCATTTTACTGTCGCCCATTTCCCCTTCAATTTCACTTTTAGGGGTAAGGGCGGCCACAGAGTCTATAATGATAATATCAATAGCACCTGATCGAATCAGATTTTCGGTGATCTCCAGCGCCTGTTCACCGTTATCGGGTTGAGAAACTAAGAGGTTATCGATATCAACGCCCAGTTTTTTCGCATAACTGCTGTCAAAAGCATGCTCTGCATCAACGAATGCCGCTATACCTCCTGCCTTTTGAGCCTCAGCGATGGCGTGAATGGCCAAGGTTGTTTTTCCGGATGACTCCGGACCGTAAATCTCAACGATTCTACCTCTGGGAAAACCTCCTATGCCCAGGGCATAGTCAAGCGAAATGCTCCCTGAGGATATACTGCTGACAGCAACAGCGGGTGAATCACCCAACTTCATGACAGTACCTTTTCCATAGGATTTTTCAATTTTGTCGAGTGTGAGCTGCAATGCTTTCATCTTCTCAGCATTGGTGTTATTCTCTTTTTCCTTCACTTTCTCTTTGCTCATAAGTTTTTTGATTTTATTTCTTAAGGTAAGTATTCCAATTCAAATTTACAAAAATAATTTTGAATAGATTTTGCTTCCCGCATTCAACTGGCCAAACTTTATCTATTTTTCGTATCTCTAAGTTTATTCAAAAACCTAATATTTAAATAGACTGTCATTAAAAAACATAATTAATTTCAGTATTTTAAAAATTTAAGGAGATGATAATGGGTCTTTATATGATGGCTTATACCAAACCGGCAAAACCCATAAATGCCAGTGCCAGTATACCTGCAACCACCAATGCAGCCGGAGCGCCACGCATGGCTTTTGGCAGGTCCATCAGCTCCAGGTGTTCGCGTATACCTGCAAATAAAATGATTGCCAGCGAAAAACCAATGGCATGTGAAATGGCAAAAATAACTCCCTGCAGAAGATTAAAATCGGATTGAACAGATAAGATGGCCACACCCATAATGGCACAATTGGTTGTGATAAGTGGAAGGAAAATGCCCAATGCCTGGTAAAGCTCAGGGCTTACTTTTTTGAGGATGATTTCTACCATTTGTACCAGTGAGGAAATTACAAGAATGTAGGTTATGGTTTGCAGAAAAGTGATATTAAAAGGTACCAGTATATAATTGTATATGATAAAAGTAACCAGTGTGGAAAGGGTCATAACAAAAAGCACTGCCCCTGACATACCAACAGAAGTGGATACTTTGGAAGAAACACCCACGTAGGGGCAAATACCAAGAAATTGTGCCAACACAATATTATTGACAAAAATGGCACCGATAACAATTGCGAAATATTCCATGATGTGATGTTTTTATATGCTTTGGATGTTTTTTGAATGTATAAAAATTTTTTCAGTGAAAAGAAAACGTTCCTGATATTTGCGGAGTTCTGGGTAAATATTACACTTTCTTTTTCATGTAATTAAACAAAATAATCATATATCCCATCCCAATAAAGGCGCCGGGTGCAAGTACAAAAACAAGCATACCATCGCCGGCATTGGGAATAAGTTTATATCCAAACAGCGAATATGTTCCCAATAGTTCTCTTAGTCCGCCCAGCATGGTAAGGGCAAGGGCAAACCCCAGTCCCATACCCAAACCGTCAATAATGGCACTAAGCGTATCTTTTTTGCTGGCAAAAGCTTCAGCACGCCCCATAACCAGGCAATTTACCACAATAAGAGGGATAAACAACCCAAGTGCATTAAACAAGGAAGGCAGATAGGCTTCCATAGTTAATTCCACTACCGTAACAAAAGAGGCAATGATTACAATAAAACTGGGTATGCGCACTTTATCAGGAATAAAATTTTTGATCATAGATACCACGATGTTTGAACTAACCAACACAAAAGTAGTAGCCAATCCCATACCCAAACCGTTGATAGCAGAGGTGGTTACACCCAGAGCCGGGCAGAGCCCCAGCAGGAGTATAAAAACGGGATTCTCTTTGATAAAACCTTTTGTAAAATTTTTCCATTGATTCATAAGATGGGTTCTCCTTCCTGATTTTGCTTTCTTATTTTTTCCATATAGGTGTTATAGGCCCGTGATATGGCATCGGAATAGGCCCGTGATGTAATTGTTGCGGCGGTAATAGCATCAACATCGCCATTATCTTTTTTTATGTTGAGGTCAAAATCCTCGGGGTTTTTCCCTTTAAACTGGTTACTCCAGTCGCTTTTATCCTTCTCGATTTTATCACCTAGTCCCGGGGTTTCAGCATGTTCTAAAGTTACTACATCAATAATGGTTCCGTTAGGTTGTAATCCTACCATTGCTTTGATCTCGCCCGAATATCCTTTTTTAGTATAGGTGCTGATAGCAATTCCAACCAATTCTTCCTGCTGATAGGCGAAATTGAACTCCAGGGAATCTTCGCCATTCAGGGGTAAATAGTTTTTTGTTCTCAGGCTGTCGAAAGCAGGCAGTACCTCCTGGATGGCATTGGTTCTTTTAGCCTGACGCGATTTGGCAATAGGTTCTGCGGTAAGATTATAAACGGAAGCAAGTACAAAAGATGCTATGGTTGTAATGATAAGCAGAGTAACCACCATGCTTGTGAATGTAGATTCTTTTTTAGCCATTCTTTACCTCCTCTCCAAATCTTTTAGGTTTAAATCCTTTGTTAATAAGCGGCACAAATGCATTCATAATCAGAATAGCAAAAGCAACCCCTTCGGGGTATGCGCCAAAAGTTCTGATAATGATGGTAAGAAATCCGCATCCTATACCATAAACGATCATTCCCATGCTGCTCATGGGGCTTGTAACCATGTCGGTAGCCATATACAGGGCACCCAGCATCAGTCCACCCGTAACCAGATGAAATAAAGGGTTTGCATATGATTGAGGGTCTACCTGCCACAGAATCGCTGCCAATACTGCAAATGATCCAATGTATGCAACTGGAATTTCCCATCGGATGATCTTTTTGAAAAGCATGTACAATCCACCCAGTAAAATGGCAAGTGCGGATATCTCTCCGATACTCCCGCCCATATTGCCCATCAGCATAGATGTATACTCCGGTACCTGTGTAACCAGTTCTGATACATTTTCACCTTGCGTTGTACCTTCTTTTACAATGGCAAGGGGAGTGGGTCCTGTAATAACATCGGTAAGTTTGGTGCTAAATGATGTGGGTTCCGGATAAACATTCATATCTACCGGAAATGAAATCATGAGAAATACCCTGCCTACCAAAGCTGGATTGAACACGTTCTTTCCCAACCCCCCAAAGGTCATCTTTCCCATCCCGATAGAAACAAGTGATCCGATTACAACCATCCACAAGGGTAAGCTTGCCGGCACTATAAAAGCGAGCAATATGCCAGTGATCATAGCAGATCCGTCGTTGGCAGTTACTGCTGTTTTGAGAAGGTACTTCTGAATGATGAATTCAAAAAACATACAGGATGCTATTGCCGTAAAGGTAACCAGTATGGCAGGCAGGCCAAAAAAATAGAACGAAACCAGGGCGGCCGGTATCAGTGAAAAAACAACCCCATACATGATCTTTTCGACCGATTCATTTGTCTGGACATGGGGTGAACCTGAAATGGTTAGTATACTCATAAGTAATTGCTTGTTTTTTTATTGTCTTGAACGTATAATTGTACTTACTTGTGTTTTTCCTCTTCTGATCTGGTCGAGCAATGGTCTGCCAGAGGGGCATATGTATAAACAGCTGCCGCATTCCATGCAATCCATGATTCTTTCAGACTCGCATTGTTCAAATTTTTCATGGTCTGACAGCACAGCAAGCAAATAAGGTTCCAGAGCCATAGGGCAAGCAGAGGCACATCGGCTGCACCTGATACATGCACGGACTGTTTTGCGATGTGCTTGTTCATCGGGGAAAAGCAATATGCCACTGGTTCCTTTGGTGATGGGTGTATCTGCATTCATAATTGCTTTGCCCATCATAGGTCCTCCGTTTACTATTTTACCGGTATTTTCGGGCATACCACCCGCTGCTTTCAGGAGTGCAGAAACTGGTGTGCCAATACGAACGCGGAAATTAGATGGTTCTTTCAGGTCTCTGCCCGATACTGTTACTATTCTTTCTACAAGGGGTTTGTTTTTTTGCACTGCTTCGTATACTGCAAATGAAGTACCTACATTGTGAACCACACAACCCACCTCTATAGGTAATTTGCCGGAAGGAACCTCACGATTAATCAGTGCTTTGATCAACTGCTTCTCTCCTCCCTGCGGATATTTTACTTTTAATCCTTCAACGGAAATACCCGGATAGTTTGAAATAAAACTTCTGAACTTTTCTATAGCGTCGGGTTTATTATTTTCGATACCAATAATAGCTTTATCAACCCCTATTGCTTTCATTTGTAAGGTAATACCCACGAGTATCTCTTCTGCTTTTTCCAACATCAGTCTGTGATCGGATGTCAGGTATGGTTCGCATTCCACGCCATTAATGATAAGGTATTCTGCCTTTTTACCCTTAGGGGTCATCAGTTTTACGTGCGATGGGAAGGTTGCGCCCCCCAGACCCACTATACCACTATCACTTACTTTTTTGATAATTTCAGAGGGTTCGAGGTAACATTCCTTTTTCAGGTCATCCGACAGGTCTGCCTCTTTCACCCATTGATCACCTTCAGTTTTAATAAATACTGATTTTTTTCTGTATCCGCTGGCTTCAGAGATACTATCGATTTTTATCACTTTACCACTTACTGAAGAATGAATGTTGGCAGAGATGAAACCGTCGCCTTTGGCAATGAGTTGCCCGGTAAGTACTTCATCTCCCTTTTTTACCAGCGGGTTGGCAGGTACTCCTAAATGTTGTGAAAGAGGTATGATTACCTGATCGGGAACCGGTATGTTTTTAATGACAGCGTTTTTTGATAATTTATTTTCGGGTGGATGAACACCACCTGGTTTAAATGTTTTCAAATTACTTTTTTTTATGGGGTTTATAAAAGCGTTTTGAATTCCGTGAATACTATTCTGCCGTGTTTTCTACTGTTTTGGGTTTTTTCCTGCGGGGGATAAAATTCAATTCGTGGATAGCATTCGTTGGGCAAACAGGGGCGCATTTTCTGCAAAGAGTGCACTTATTGTAGTCTATATAAGCCAGGTTATTTTCAAAATGGATGGCATCAAATTTACATTCTTTCACACATTTACCGCATCCAATGCAAGCTACTTTACAATTTTTTCTGGCGATACCACCTTTTTCGGTATTGATGCAGGAAACAAATATTCTACGGTCTTTTTTTCCACGTTTGCGCAACTCAATGATATCTCTGGGGCATGCTTTCACGCAAGCACCACACGAAACACAATTGTCTTTTACCACAGGCAATCCTGTTTGCTGATCCATATAGATGGCGTCAAAATCGCAGGAAGCAACACAGTCGCCATATCCCAGGCATCCATTCGGGCATCCGCTTTCACCTGCAAACAGCTGATGTGCAAAGGCACAGGTCTGAATGCCTTCATAATTTACCTTGGGTGGAGCATTTTCCTTGCTGCCCGAGCATCTTACAACAGCAATAGTGGGTTCCTGTTCGGTACTTTCCAGTCCGAGTAATTTGGCAATATCTTTCATTACGTCATTGCCACCCGGAGGGCAGTTCATTCCCTCTAAGCTGCCTTTGCGTACAATTTCCTCAGCAAAGGCACGGCATCCGGCATATCCGCATCCTCCACAATTGGCACCAGGTAGTTTTTCTGCGACTTCATCTATGCGAGGGTCTTCTATTACTTTAAATTTTTGTGCTACAAAATAAAGTACAATAGCGGCAATGCTGCCTAAGGCTGCTAAAGAAACGATTGATATGAGGGTAATTTCATTCACGGGACAGTGTTTTGTTAATGAAGGGTGTTTTTTATATTTTCTAACAATTATAGTTGTTATGAGAGCTAAAATAGAAAACTTAATCAAATCAAACTACTTTTATTATGAATTTTAACCCTGTTATATTGTGATTTATGTTAAGATTTTAAGAATTGAAGGCTTCATTGTCTATGGAAAGATTTGCTGTTCAGGTTTTTAATTCCTAATTTAGAATTTGTCTAAATTTCAGTGTTGTGAATCACTTAACAACTTAAGCATGAAGGTTTTCTGCTTTCCTGAACAAGTAAAATGTTTAAATAATATACATATATTGATGTTTGAATCGTAAAATGCAGCGCAGGGGCAGGGATGGGTAAGATAAGAATTTTACAAGGAAAAGAAACACATTCGTTTTCATATTCATTGCCGGGAAGGGGGATTATTAGCAATAAACAAACCCGCGATTTAACAATGAGCTCAGCGATAAAGCCTTGTAGTAAGGAATTGTATTTTATTTGATAAAAAAATGAAAGGAGGAGCGTATAGCGTCTCTTTTAACATAAAGAAAACTATAATAAGGCACCAATAAAAGTATGGATATCCCGGCTGCCAATCCTTCATTGATATGCAAGCTGAGCGTGATGATCAGCGAAAAAATCAAGATCAGAAATGGTAGCAGATAGCCAAGAAAAAGAGCCTTGTATCCAAGCGATCTGCGCAGGACGATCTTTACCCTTTCACCTTTCTTCAAGGCTTTACCCGATTGCTCGTTTTGAACTTCAATTACTTTATCAACAGATTCTGCCATGGAGCAATAAGATTTGGAGTGGCAGCTTCCACAGGCCGACTGGGGTTGTATTTTCACCCAAATACGTTCATTTTCAATTTTATCGATGATGCCGGGATGTTCTATATTTTCGTGTGTTTTTGATGTTTGTTCCATGTTGGGTACAAAAATGGATGAGTAAAATCAGGATTACAAATATACAAACTTCATGGTGTTGTGGAAGCTACAGGAATGTTTTTTCCGTTAAACAGGTATTGTCCTTTTTGTGCAAAATCTTTGATAAACACACTTAGTTTCTTTACATCCATGCCGTTTATATTGCCAGGAAATGCTTCCTGCAGCATTTCTGTATCAACGGCACCCAGCGAAAGCATATTCACATTTATTTTGTCTGGTTTTAACTCTTCTGCCAGGCATTCCGTGAGGATACTCAAAGCTCCCTTGCTGGCTGCATAGAGAGATAATCCGGCAAATTTTTTGCTTCCCTGGTATCCTCCCATACTTCCAATATTTACAATATGCGAACCCGGTGTTAGTGATGGTAATACTTTTTGTATCAGAAAAAATATCCCTTTTACATGGGTGTTGAACATCGTATCATAATCAGCAGTACTAAGACTGCCAATGGGTTTATTGATCAGCACACCTGCATTGTTAATAAGAATATCGATCTTGCCATCGAGAAAGGAATTTATTTCATTCATTAGTTTTGTATGATCCTCCCTCTTCATTATATCGAAAGGAAAAAAACGGACCGAAGGATTGTTTTTGAAAATAACAAGGGAGGAGATGTTTCGCGAAAGTGCAATGATCTTGTGGTTGTTATCTTCCAAAAATCTGCGAAGAACTTCAAAACCAATACCACGGGATGTCCCGGTAATGATAATATGCATTTGTATACAATTTGGTACCTCAGTTTTTCTTTACTTTGTATAAAGCATTGAAAGTTGTTTTTTTTTTGAAAAGCAGGATTATTCCTTGGTCAGATGTACTTTCCATTCTCCATCAACCTTGATCAGATTGATGGTTTCTGTTTCATCTCCTGCCTGGTAAGTGCATTTTGCTGTATTTCCATCTTCTTCCACCAGACATTCGAGGTTTTCATGAGGCTTCTGTTCTCTTATCTCTTCTTCCATAAAGGATTCTGCCATGGTGAGTATTTGCCCTGTTTCATTGGTGGCATATTGGCTTGCCTCTTCAAACTCCCCCTTTTCGATGTGGGTTAGAAATTTGTCTGCCACAGCTTTGGCCTTTTGCTCTGGACTACAGGAAATTAAAGTAAGTGTTAAAAAAATAAATATGCTGGTTTGGGATATAAGTTTATTCATAATTGAAAAAATTTTCAGGTTTGTAATTCAATAAATTCCATTGGTTTTAAGTAAATTATTTGGTTTTGAGCAATAAAGATAAGCAATAAAAAAAATGATCACCAACAGTTTATTGATTTTCCCTTTTCTTTAAGATATTTTTCTGTAGGATGTTCAAATGAAGAACTTCTGTATAGTTGTTGTTTTCCAGGTTTTTGGTTTTATTATTATTGAGTCTGCTCCGAAAGGTCCTTTTTAATTAATTAGTGAAAATATTAAATTCTTATTCGTTTGGTAATCAACGGTATATATTAGTATTAATTTTTGTGATTTGTGGATAAAAAACTTTTCAGAGTTGACTCATTATTTAAAATCAATATAAATTGATCTGAGAGAGTAAGTAATTCATTCTAAAATGAAGATAATTATGGCAGTAGTTTTATATTTGTAGTAGAAAGTTGAGTTATTTTACATAGAAAAATGTAAATATATAAGATATGAAAAGAAGAAAATTTATAAAAAATAGTTTTTTGGCAGGTGCTACGGCGGGTATGACTGTGGGCGGACTGAGTAGCATATCTTCTGTTTTTGGTGCTGAAAAAGCAGCAGTAAAAGGAAATTATGATCTTGTAGCGGTTAGGGGAGAAAACATTGTTGATATGTTTGAGCGCGCCATGCAGGAAATGGGAGGCATCTCGCAATGGGTAAAACCTGGACAATCTGTGGTTGTAAAACCCAATATTGGTTGGGATGTATCACCGGAAAGAGCCGCCAATACCAATCCCGATCTGGTAGGTGCTATTGTAAGGCATTGTGTAGATGCCGGTGCATCCAGGGTATCTGTATTTGATCATACGTGCGATAACTGGGAGCGCTCTTATAGCAATAGTGGCATTGAAGCAACTGTAAAAGCAGCCGGTGGCAGAATGATTCCCGGAAATTTTGAACGTAATTACCGTGAAGTAAATATTCCGGGAGCAGTAAAATTAAAAACTGCAAAAGTACACGAACGAATCCTTGACTCAGATGTTTTTATCAATGTACCAGTGCTTAAACATCATGGATCCACAAGGCTTACCATTGCTATGAAAAACCTCATGGGTATTGTTTATGACCGTCGTTTTTGGCATCGCAATGATTTGCACCAGTGCATTGCCGATTTTTGTCTTTTCCGTAAACCCGACCTTAATATAGTAGATGCAATGCTGGTGATGACTCGAAACGGTCCCAGAGGTACCTCACAATCTGACCTGGTAAAGAAAAACAGTTTGTTTGTCTCCTCTGATATTGTTACCGCAGATACAGCCAGCACACTTACCTTTGGAGAGAAACCCGAAGATATCGGATACCTGCGAATTGCCAACAGTATGAATATCGGTTCAACTGATCTTTCCGCCAAAAACATACAGCGGATTTACCTTTAATTTTTTCCATTTTGCTAACCTGTGAAAACACGAATTGGTGTTTTCAGTGTTGCATAACTGAAAATGATTATTTTCAAACCCGAGGTATTCTTTTCATCAACAAGAAACCAAAGAGTACTGCAGCATCTTTATAAACCATTACATCCATGAACCTTTCCCACTTGAGAATTATTCGCATCGTTGTATCGGTGTTGATTTTTGTATTTCTATTGTTTTTCTTCCTTGACTTTAGTGGTTTAGGCATAAAACCTACGGCACTATTTCTTTTACAATTGCAGTTCTTTCCATCACTACTTAAATTTTTCACTGTATTTTTTGTAACAGGTGCATTGGGATTTTTACTGGTTTTGCTGTTAACCTTTCTTTTTGGAAGGGTTTATTGTTCCTCAATCTGTCCTATGGGTACTTTACAGGATTTTTTTATAGCCTTTTCAAAACGGTTAAAGTCGAGAAAAAAAAAGCGATTTGTCTATCATTCCAATCAAAATAACATTTTGCGGTATTCGGTTTTGGGGGCAACTTTGT
>CAYPFV010000095.1:0-12255 GCA_964410015.1 uncultured Bacteroidales bacterium | reverse complement strand
TCAGGAATAATAATACCTGCTGAAGTTTTCTTTTCTTTATTTTCTTCTGGTATTTCCAGGAGTACATTTTGATTTACAGGTTGAAGTTCTTTCATTTTCTTTGTTTTTTTAATTTTAGTTTTATCCTTGAATTTCGAGTAATTCATTTATTCTTGATTTGTTGAAACCAACAATTATCTCTCCATTGATATCGGTTTGTGGAACACCTCTTTGACCGCTTTTTCTTACAAGATCTTCTGCAGCATTTTGATTGCGAGACACATCAATATCAGTAAATCTGATTTTGTTTTGCTTCAGATAATTTTTTAAAGTTGTACACCATGGACAGGTGGGGGTTGAGTATACAGTGACCCTCTTTGCAGGTTTATCGGTGTTTTTAACCTGTGCAAGATATAAAGAATCATTGAATAATGATTCATAAAAAGAACTATCATTGCATCCTTTTATAATATTTTTAAGTTTTGTTCCTGAAAGTTCTAATAAGGCAGGAACACTGTTAATATTATAATGAGGATGTATATCACGCACTGTATTCACATCTGCATAAAAAATTTTAATATCCTTCGCTTTTTTAACTGCATCTTCAACATGCTTTTTAGCACAGTTGCTGGCATCAGATCCCTTCTTATAGATTAAAAGCCAGCTATTGCTTTCTTTGTTCAGTAATTGTTGTAGTTGATTATATGAATTAACTTGCATTTTATTATTTATTATTTGTGATTTATTTCAGTTTTTATCAGACCATTGCTTCTTGATTTTCTTCTTTTTTTATTTGTGTAATGTATTCTGCTGCTCCCAGCGCAGCGATTGTACCATCTGAAACCGCGGTGGTAATCTGCCTGTATTTTTTTACAATACTGTCTCCGGCTGCAAAAACGCCTGGTATACTGGTTTGCAGGTCGTCGTTGGTAATGATCTCATTTCTTTCATTGGTTTTTATCAGGTTTTTTATTGCATCGGTATTGGGCAAGTATCCGATAAAAATAAAAACACCTTGTGTGGGATAATTGTATACATCACCACTTTTATTGTTTTTGATTGTAACACTCTCCAGTTTGTTTTTTCCGTTAAAAGATAAAAGTGAAGATTCCATGATAAAATTAATTTTCGGGTTCATTTGTGCTTCACGAATGGCGTGCTCAAAAGCCTGGAAATGGTCAAACTGATGAACTACTGTAACTTTTGTAGCGTATTTGGTAAGAGAAACCGCTTCTTCAAGTGCTGAATTGCCTCCTCCAACAACCACAATTTCTTTATTTGTGAAGAATTCACCGTCGCAGGTAGCACAATAAGAGATGCCTGAACCTCTGAAAGTGTCTTCTCCCGGAATATTTAATGATCTGGGTTTTCCTCCTGGAGCCAATATTACGCTGTATGCCTGAAAAACTCTGCCGTCATCAAGAATTACTTTTTTTATTTTTGACTCAAGATGGTATTCGATAATTTTGACATTGGATTTAATTTTAGAACCAAACTCCTTGGCCTGTTTTTTCATGATTTTGGCCACCTGATAGCCACTCGTGGTTTCTACTCCCGGATAATTGGCAACCTCATTGGTGAGAACCATTTGTCCGCCAACTGGTCCTTCATTCAGGATCAAGGTTGATAATTTTGCCCTGGAAGTATATATGCCTGCTGTGAGTCCGGCTGCTCCAGCACCTAAAATCATTACATCAAAAATATCATCCATTGGTTTTATTCTTTAAAATATTAATGAATTGTGAGAAGGAAAGGTTTGAATGCAAATTGAAGACTGCCTTCAACTTGATTATCAAACCCCTCCAAAGGTCTGAATTGTTTTCATGATGCTAAAACCTGGTATCAAGTACCTGTTTTATTTGTTGCATACTTTGAATACTGCTTGTGGCATGGACAACTTTTCCGTTCTTGTAGTACATAGTAAAAGGTAATCCCATAAATCCATTACAGGCAGGATCGTTGATAATAACAGATGCTTCCGGGTTGTCGAAAGCCATGGTGTAAAATTTTACATCTTCCCGTTCCTCTTCCAATTCTTCCATTGCTTCATAAACGGGTATACACATTGGCCCCATTCTTCCGCAGCATACCATTACATTTTCATTTTCTTCGATAATGTTTTTTAATTCCTGAGCGGTTTCAATTTCTTTCAAACCTGTTTGCAGCATTGTCATAATTAATAATTTTAATGTTATTGATGAAATAAATTTTTGATTGTCAAAATGATATTTAGTTGTTTATTGATTTTATTTCATTGAATTTTTTGACGATGCAAAAATAATTTGAAAGCCTTTTATGTTCTGAGTTTTGAGCATATAAGGTTTTAATCCGGATTTTGAATTTTTATAAATTCTTTTTTATCAAATTATAATACCTTCGTTAAAAACCTAATAGACTAGTAATCCGATGACAGTAAAATCAGGTAGAATGGAAGAATTGCAGAACGCCCAGTTAGCACCATGTTTTTATCAACTAAATGAAAAAGAACTTAATCTTATTAATAAAAAGAAGACCCAGATTATATATGAGAAAGGTGAGAGTTTGTTTAAACAAGGTGCTTTTGCCCATCATGTATTGTACGTTATTGAGGGATTAGTAAAGGTGTATTTACAACCCGGGGGAAAGCGAAATATGAACCTGAGTTTGGCAAAACAAGGTGATTTTCTGGGTTTCTCATCTGTTTTTGGAAATGAGTTTTATACTTGTTCGGCAAGTGCTCTCCGTGATTCGCGTGTTTGTATGATAGATAAACATGCCTTAAAACAGGTTTTGATGACAAATTCCGCTTTTGCAATGCAAATTACTGCCCGTAATTATAAATTTGAGAACCAATTGCTGGAGATTATTAAAAATTTATCTTACAAACAAATGCAGGGCAAATTAGCATCTGCCCTGTGTTATCTTTCATTGGGAGAGTTAGAGTTTGAAAGTGTTTTTGAGAGTCTTACAAGGCAGGAGTTAGCAGATTTTGCCGGTATTACCCAGGAAAGTGTAGTGAAATTTCTTAAAGAATTTGAGCGGGAAGGGTTGGTTGAATTAGCAGGTCGCAATATTCGAATCCTTGATATGCCGCGGTTACAAATGATCAGTAAAAACGGATGATATATGATTAGATATTAACTGCCTGTTTTGGTTGCTAATATCCTGCTGCCTGTCCGTCCTTTCTTGATTCGGAGGCGCCGTAATAAACTTCATTATCTTGATCACGCATAATGGCCTGATATCCGCCATAAGGTCCTACTGTCCATTTTACTTCATGTCCTTTCATGATAAGGTCTCTGATGGTTTCATAAGGAAAACCAGACTCGAGCATTACTGTTCCTCCGTCCTTCATTTTTTTTCCGGTAGGCTCTGATGAACCGGAATGATATATTCGGGGTGCATCGCCTGCTTCCTGAAGGTTCATGCCAAAATCAATCATGTTCACTAAAATCTGTACATGTCCCTGGGGTTGCATATCTCCACCCATTACACCAAAGCTCATGTGGGGTTTCCCATTTTTGGTAACAAAAGCGGGTATGATAGTGTGAAAAGGTCTTTTCCCGGGTTCAAAAGTATTTACATGACCGGGTTTTAAAGTGAAACTTTCGCCTCTGTTCTGTAAAACAAATCCCAGTTCTGGAGGTGTCATACCACTTCCCATACCTCTGTAGTTGCTTTGAATCAGCGATACCATAGTGCCATTCTTATCGGCAACTGTGAGGTAAATTGTATTGGGGCTTTCGTCCAGTCCAGGTTCATAGCGTGATGCTGCTTTCTCCGGATCAATGAGTTTTCTCCTCTGATCAGCATATGATTTTGATAACAAATTTTCAACAGGAATATCGTTGAATTCCGGATCACCATAATAAGTAGCTCTGTCTTCGTAGGCAAGTTTTTTGGTTTCGATCAGAAGATGTGCATATTCTGCTCCATAAGGGTCCATGTCAGAGATGTCGTATCCCTCAAGAATATTAAGCATTTGCAATGCTGCTATTCCTTGTCCGTTGGGAGGTAATTCCCAAACATCGTATCCCCTGTAGTTGGTTGAAACAGGCTCAACCCAAACGCTTTTATGATTGGCAAGATCTTCGTAACTTAAAAAACCGCCATTTTCCTCAATATATTGAGCAATAGTACGGGCAATTTCCCCCTGGTAAAAAGCATCTCTACCCTCTCTGGCAATGGTTTCGTAAGTATTTGCCAGGTAAGGGTTTTTGAAAATCTCACCCTTTGCAGGCATGCTTCCGTTTTTCATGTAGGTTTCTTTAAAGTTTGGAAATTGCCCTAGCCTGCTTACAGATCTCTCCATATAAAATGCAATCAGTTCTGTTACCGGAAAACCATCTCTGGCGTAAGTAATTGATGGTTTGAGAATGTCCTCCATACTGATTTTACCAAATTTTTCATGAAGTTCAAACCAACCATCAACAGTGCCGGGAACGCTCACCGAAAGAGCACCATAAGAGGGTATGTATTCATAACCCTGATCTGTAAAATGCTGTAAGGTAAGGTTTTGTGGTGATCTGCCACTTGCGTTCAGTCCGTGGAGTTTTTCTGATTCTGCATCCCAGACAATAGCAAACAAATCACCCCCGATTCCACATCCTGTGGGTTCCATTAGTCCAAGAGCGGCATTGGCTGCAATGGCTGCATCCACGGCACTACCACCATCTTTTAATATATCCAGGGCGATTTGTGTTGCAAGCGGATGACTTGTGGCTACCATTCCATTTTGTGCAATGATTTCCGAGCGGGTTGCAAAATTTTTTCCTGTTACCCTGTCCTGGCTATTGGAGAGTTGAAAACTGAAAATGAAAATAACAAGTATTAAGTGAAGTTTATTTTTTTTCATGATAAAGTAGCTTTTTGCAATGGGTCTTAATTGATCAATAATCCGTTGTCTTTAGATTAAACAAAAAGAGGTATATTTTCAAATGATTTGCTTTCAAAAAGTCCGTTGTGGTTGATTTTCAGTTCAGGAATCACCGTAAGCGCCAAAAAAGATAAAGTCATGAAAGGCGAATTAAGATGACTACCTGATTTTTTTGCCAGAAAATTGATATGGTTATATTGTTTTGCAGCTTCAGAGGCTTTCATGCTGGTCATTAGTCCAAACCAGGGCAAAGTAATCCCTTTTATCTGGTCTTTATGCGAAAAACAAATACCTCCTTTATTCGCCACGATCCATTCAAGGGCATTATTGATGTCGTTATCATCAACACCCACAGCAATAATATGATGACTGTCGTGGGCAATACTTGCTCCGAGAGAACCTTGTTTTAAACCAAATCCTTTCACGAAACCGGTTATAGGCGGCGTATCCTCATATCGATCAAGTAATACAACTTTTAATATGTCTTTAGATGTATCGGAATTTAGATTACCACCCGGTGTACATTTTTCTATGATCTTATGGGTAAGCAATTCACCATCAACTACTCCTATTACGTTATATGACGATGAAGTTGCTTTTACATTAAGATTCTTGTTGTTATGCTTATTCCTGAATTTAAAATCGGGTTGTGTTGGAGCAGGGAGTTCAAAATTCACTTTTCCGTTATCGAAAACAGCAACACCATTAATATAGGTACTGATTACATTAAATTCAAGCAAATCTTCAACAATAGCAAAATCTGCTCTGTGGTTTTTTTTGATCGTACCAATGGGTAGGTTGTAATGATAAACAGGATTTATGCATGCGGCACAAAGTGCATCGAAAAGATCATAACCCTGCTTTATTGCCTGGCTTACTAATTTATTTATATGCCCTTTGATGAGATAATCAGGATGGCAGTCATCGGTGCAAAACATGATTTTGTCAGGAAACTCTTTTAATAAAGGGATCAGGTTTGCGAAATTTTTAGCAGCACTTCCTTCCCTGATTAGTATTTTCATTCCCAGATGCAGTTTTTCTTTTGCTTCTTCTATGGATGAACATTCATGGTCGGTACTTACACCAGCATCGATATATTTACTAAGATCTGTCCCTGTTAATCCGGGAGCATGGCCGTCAATGGGTTTTCCTGCACGAAGGGCAATGTTGATTTTTTCTTTTACATCGGGGTCGTTGTTAACCACTCCCGGATAGTTCATCATTTCAGATAGTGCATAAAAATCTTCATGGTTCAATAGGGTTTGAATATCTTGTGACGAAATAATGGCACCACTTTTTTCGAGAGGGGATGCAGGCACGCAGGAGGGGGCACCAAAATAAAACCCAAGCGGCACCTGGTGGGCGTCTTCTACCATAAAGCTGATCCCTGGCAATCCTGCAACGTTGGCTACTTCATGAGGGTCTGTAACTACACCAACTGTTCCATGTTTAACTGCTTCATGAGCAAACCGGGAGGGGAGGAGCATGCTGCTTTCAATATGTATATGAGCATCAATAAACCCTGGAATAATGTAGGGGCGATTTATATTTGGATTGTAGGTGATGCTTTCAATCCTATTGCCGGAAATCAATATTTCTACCCCATTTTTGGTTCTTGTGAAGGGATTTACCAAAACACCTTTTACAATATGTTTTTTTTGATTGTCCATAATCAATCCTTTATTTCTGATCAAAGTTAATCAATTATTGTGTCCACTCCGAAAACTTGTTTTCTGCAAATCTGTGTTCATTTTCTTTTTTTAAACACATTGATTATCAGAATTTAACATCTGTGTAAATCTGTGTAATCTGTGGATAATTGATTTTTCAGAGTGGACTCATTATTAATGATATATTTTTTCTATCTTTTTGCCCTGGGCGCTTTTATGAAAAAAAAGACTGGTTACAGTTCGCTTTTTTTAGTTATTTTTTTAAATGGATATGCATGTAAGCATTGGGAAACGACCAACCTCTGGCGGTAAGTCTGGTTGATGCATTCCTGTGTTGCTTGCCTGGCATAGATAGTTGCAAATTGGTTATCGGAAAGTGGAGTTCCATCCGGCTTATTCTATACAATTTATTTACAGATGAACCGGGCCATGACAAAGTTTATGACACACACGAGCATGATTATTAGCCTAATGGCAATGAGCGTAGCGCTGACATTATGGTGGCAATCTTTTTGGGGTTTTTAACGTGATTTGTTTTTTATTTTTCTAATGATACAATCTTAACCAACAAGTGATGATCAGATAAAAAAAAACTGCACGGCAAAACCGTGCAGTCGTTGTTGTGGTTATTGTGGTGGTTAAGTTTCTGTTTTTTTGTGTTTAGAGAAAATTGTATGTCTTTACATTTCTATGATATTATCTTATACGTCTGATATAAAACCAACCGGTTGCTGGTTTAAAATAAATGTTTTTTAAGATAATCGCAAAAAAAATTATTTTGTTGCAACCATTCCACTATTAGTTGTAAACATTTTCTCCATGTTCATAAACGTCCAGTCCTTCTTCTTCAATTCTTTTGGAAACTCTGAGATTTCCAGTGGCTTTGAGAATGGAGAAAAGAATGAGACCCATAATAAATGCCCAGAGTCCGACAGAAACTACCCCAATGGCCTGAACACCGAGCAATGACCATCCGCCGCCGTTGATCAAACCACCATCAATGGCAAAAACGCCTACCAGCAGAGTTCCGAGGGCTCCGCAAACGCCATGAACAGATACTGCTCCAACCGGGTCGTCTACTTTAAAGTACTGATCAAACATTTCAACACTCAAAACAAGCACAACACCTGCAAGTAATCCTATTATAACAGCGCTGCCGGGTGATACGGCATCTGCACCAGCGGTAATGGCTACCAAACCAGCGAGGGCACCGTTGAGTGAAAGGCTCAAAGAAGGTCTTTTATAGCGCAGAGAAGATGTAAACATTGCTGCTAGGGCACCTGCCGCTGCTGCCAGATTGGTTGTAAGCGCAATGTGACCTATAGCCAATGTGTTGTCATTGCCTGCTGCACCCAACTGACTTCCGGCATTAAACCCAAACCATCCGAACCAAAGAATGAAAACACCCAGTGCTCCAAAAGCAAGATTATGACCAGGAATGGCAGTGGGTTTTCCGTTGGTGTATTTACCCAACCGGGGACCAATTATGATTGCCCCTGCAAGTCCTACCCATGCACCTACCGAGTGAACAAGTGTTGATCCGGCAAAATCCATGAATCCGAGTTCATCTAACCATCCGCCACCCCATTTCCAATGTCCGGCTATTGGATAAATAATGAGGGTAATCACAACTGTAAAAATCAGGTAAGCATGAAACTTTGTTCTTTCAGCCATAGCACCCGAGACAATGGTTGCTGCTGTGGCAGCAAAAACGGTTTGAAACAGAATGTCGGTTTTATCGGCATAATCTCCTATGCCCTCACTGTTAAAAAAAAGATAAGGCTTTCCAATGATTCCGCCCAACATCGATTCTCCATACATAATTGAATATCCTACGATCCAGAAGATCAATGCTCCGAAAGAAAAATCCATAAGATTTTTCATAAGAATATTGGCCGTGTTCTTTTTACGGGTAAAACCTGATTCAACCATTGCAAATCCAGGCTGCATAAACATGACCAGGATCGCTGCTATCAAAACCCACACGTTGTTAATGGATACAGATAATTCTTCTAATAATGTTGATATTTCTGTGTTTGTAATTGTTTCTTCCATTTTATGTTACTTTTTAATGAACGACAAATAGTTTATTCTTTAATATAAAGACTATCATCTCCTTTTTCTTCTGTTCTAATCCGGTAGGATTCTTCTATCCCGGAGACAAATATTTTACCATCACCAACTTCGCCAGTTTTGGCAGAACTTAAGATTGTCTGGATCGTACGATCCAGATTGATGTCGCGCACAACAATAGATAGCAATAATCTTTCTATAGATCCTGTATCGTAGGCAATACCTCTGTAAACTCTGCTTTCCCGGGCTCTGCCAATTCCGGTTACTTCCCAAAAGGAGAAGAAATCAATTCCCGAGGCATGCAAAGCTTCTTTAACCTCATCAAATTTTGATTTTCTGATGATTGCTTCAATTTTTTTCATAATGTCAGTTTTTTTGTTGAAAATTGATTTTGTTAGAAAGAAAAGCCAAAAACAATATAGAAATTGCCGGCTTCAGGGTTGAATATAACTGTAGAAAAAACCGGTAACTCTTTTTCTGCGATAGTAATTGTCTTAGAAAAACCTGCACCGAGGTTCACGATACCTGCTGAATCGCCATACCATCCTGCACCGCCATTATCGGTATCCGGATCATCGGGGGCGATCCCCAGGAATGTGCTGTAATCGTATTCCTTGAAACTTCCGTTGTATCCAACTTCTATATACTTGGCGTTATACTTATCACCATCAGCATTCACACCGTCAGCACCAAAAATGTTGATAGCAAAGGTGGCATAAAAAGGAATGTTATCAGATCCCCCTACCGTAAGCATTGCTTCCAGGGTGTGAGAGGTTTCATCAGGATCATAGTTGAAGTAATCACTTCTTTCGAATGGCAGGTCAGCAGGAAAAAAGTAATCTGTAAAAGTAAATGACAGAAAATCCAGAGGAGCATAACTGAGGTATAGATCAGCTTCACTGCCACCTGTGTTTCCTATAGAATATGAACCCCAAGCTCCAATGGCCAGACCAGAATTTCCGAAGGTGTATTCTACATAGGGTTGGATGTGGGGTGAACTCCCTCCCAGATTTAATCCTCTCCAGATATAGCGGCTGGTAAGGTCTGCACCCATAGAAAAATTTGAACTCTCTGCTGCTTCTGAATCTTGTGTAAAAGATAAAGAAGGGCAGATGAAAAATAACACCATGGTGTTTGTGATAAAAATTAATTGTTTTCTCATAATTAAAATAGTTTTTGTGGTTATAAATTTAATTGACAGGCAAAAGTATATAAAAAAATTAATATACCCCTTAAAAAATTGCATTAAAGTTTGTAAATGAAACAAAAAATCAAAATATGGTTAAAAAAAAGGGGGGGGTTAAGTAAAAAAGATTACATTTATTGAGGTGAGTGTGTTTCTTTATAAGCAAGAGGTTTTATGATTATTTTTTTAAATCCATGTCCACTGTTCAGTATTAACAAAAAAAACCGCTTGTTTTGATTACAAGCGGTTTTGAATAAATGCGGGTTGTTTTGTATCGTTTGAATACTTCAGAATCTTAGATTCAATCCCGAGTTGAAGTGAATACCAGGCATGGGGTATCCAAAATTGACAGAATATTGCTGATTTGTCAGGTTTCTGCCAGAAGCAAATATTTCAAGGTAATCGTTTATGCTATAACTCAGGGTGGCATTGAGTAAAAAATAGTCTTCGGAAATGGTCTCATCATCTCCTGTGGAAACATACAATTCATTGATCTGTTGCATCGATAAGCGTGTGCGAAAATTATTTATGATGTAACTTACTTCTCCAAAAAGGTTGTGTCTGGGAGCTGCAAGGCGAGGTTCATCTGTGTTGATAAAAGTGTAATTAGTATTCACCTGAATATTATTTGATACCCGGTATTTTATTTCTAACTCTATCCCTTCGTTTTGAAAAGATCCAACATTTTGCCTTTTGACGGGTGGTGGGGGAGTGTCGTTGGGTCTGATTTCAATAATATTGCTTCCCTCGATAAGAAAAAACATAGCTTCGATGAAAAACTTACCATTTTGGGTTATATGACTTATCCCTGCTTCATAATTCATGAGTCTTTCTGGTTTAAGGTTTTGATTGGGTGCAAAAAGATACAATTCCATTAATGAAGGACTTCTGAATCCTTTGGAAAATGAGCCTTTTACAGTGGTTAAGTCAGTAGCCATCCAGGAGATTCCCACCTGGGGCACCCATTCGGTTCCAAACAAACTGTTGTTTTCTAACCTGATGCCGCCGCTTACAATTAAATTTCTGAGCAGGTTTTGCTGCATGTATGCATATCCGGCTACATCGTTTATATTGTGCCAGGTGTCGGCCATAAAACCACTGTTGGCGATGCCGCCCACATTTTTGTAATCAAAACCTACTGTAAGATTATTACCTTTTAGCAGTTGCATGCCCTGGAAAATACTGATGCCTGCATGATAATCCTCTGATAACCATCCATCGGTGAATTCATGGTTTCCAAAATTATAGAAAGCCAGCAATCCACCTTCTGTTTTTTCAAATTTGTTTTTGATAGATAAAGAGGTTTTTCCTCTCAGGATATCAATCCCAAAATACTGGGGGTTAAAATCCTGGCCTGGGCTATCTGAAGTAAAATCAGCAATGCTTAGGTCAGCATTCAAATCCCAGGAATCATTAATTTGGTATCCGAGTTTTAAAAATCCATTCACAATTTTAAATTCAGAACTGTCTCTGTGTCCATCGGTACGGTCGTGATTTACAGAGGCAAATAAACTCAATTTACCTTTTTTGTATCCAGTGCTTCCCATATATTTTTGTGTGTTGAATGATCCATAGGAAACTCTTGCGTTGCCCGAGATACCTTCTGAGTCCTGTTCCCGGGTAATAAGGTTTATTGCCCCTGCCATGGCATTCGACCCATAAATTATTGATGCAGGACCTCTGATTACTTCTACTTTCTCAACATCTGACGAGACATATGCATCGGGCAATGGATGGGCAAACAATCCCTGAAACTGAGGATGTCCGTCAATTAAAACCAATACCTGTGTATTGGGCGCAGTTCCACCTACACCTCGCATACTTATCTGACCGGCTGATCCCTCCGCAACACCAAATCCGGTTACTCCCCGCTCGGTTACAAACATTCCGGGTACGTTTTGACTTATCAAGGGGAGTACCTGTGCCTCATTGCTCATTTCAATTGTTTCGCGGCTAATCGATGATACTGTCACGGGCACATTCTTTCTTGCAACCTGCACCCTTGTGCCGGTTACAACCACTTCATTGAGTTGCAGCGTGTCTGTCTTACTCTCTGTATTCTCTTTTGTTTGTGCAAAAGCAGGTTGAACCAGAAGAAAAGGAATGATTAAAAGGGTAATTTTTGCCAAAAAATTCATGTTTTTAGTATTTGTTGATTGTTTTGTTAAAAGGGTATGTTGTTCTTTTCAAGGAAGAATCTTTCAGGAATATTTATAACCACAGAAAGTATTTTAGAAAACTATAAAATCAGCATTTTTTATAAATCAACGATAACGAGATGAGCGTATTCGAATTATATTCAAAATGTTACCAATTTTATTCTTTTTTAATTTCATCTGTTTATAATTTGATTAAATAGGTCAGATGGAGCTCGCCAACAGTCTGACTGCATGCTTTACATGCCCGCATTATAATCATGTGCGTGTGTGTCAAAAACTTTGTCATGGCTCGGTTCATCTGTTTATAATTTTTAAAATATTGATTATTTGAAT
>CAYPFV010000094.1:0-12545 GCA_964410015.1 uncultured Bacteroidales bacterium | reverse complement strand
TGCTGTTAAAACCTCCGATGATGGCAGCACGTGAACCTTGCAAAGAACCATAAGACTGCCCTCTTCTTAATCCAAAATCCGTCAGGATACTGTCGCTTCCTGCTGCAAACCGTATGCGCTGTGCTTTGGTAGCAATCAGTGACTGGTAGTTTAAAATATTAAGCAACAACGTTTCTATGAGTTGCGTCTCAAGCAAAGTACCTTCCACTCTGGCTACCGGTTCAAACGGAAAAACGATCTCTCCCTCTTTTACCGCTACAATATCTCCTTTGAAGTGAAAACCTTTCAGGTAATCAAGAAAGTTTTGTGAGAACCCGGACTCTTTTAAAAAGTAAATATCCTCATCAGAAAAATGCCAGTTGCTTACTATTTCAAGCAATTCCTGCAAACCGGCAAATACAACATACCCCCCGTTAAAGGGTATTTTCCGAAAAAAGTAATCAAATCCAGCCCTTTGCTCGTGCATATTATGATCAAAATAGGCTTGCGCCATGGTAAGTTGATACAGGTCTGTGTAAAGAGGAGAATAAATATTTACGTTTTTCATATGTAAGTATATCCAGAGTTTTATATTCAGATAGTTATAAATTTCTAAAAGGGAGGATTTTAAAAGATTTCTAGCATAATGTCAGCGCTACGCGCTTTGCCAATAGGTCAATAATCATCCTCGTGTGTGTTTTAAGCCAATCATGGGTGTGTCATCTGTTTATAGTTGATTAATTCGGTCAGATGGAGCTCGCCAACAGTCTGACTGCATGCTTTACATGCCCGCATTATAATCATGTGCGTGTGTGTCAAAAACTTTGTCATGGCTCGGTTCATCTGTTTATAATTTTCCAAAAATAATATTAGAACGCTGATGACGCTGATTTTACAGATAATCGCTGATAGAAAAACTCTGTACAAATCCGCTCAATCTGTGTCATCTGCGTTCCATTTCTCTTAATCATTCTCGTGTGTGTTTTAAGCTTAATCATGGTTTTTTGACCTGTTTATAATTTGTTTCTTTTTGATATTGAGCGGTTTGCGTTTTTGCTTGTAAGTTGCCCTTTCAGGGCGCCGGAGGGCATCGGTTGCAATTACCCAGGGCGTTGCCACTGGGTTGAATTGATTTGCCCTTTTCAGGGCGATCCACTTCCAGCGAGAATAATCATCCTCGTGTGTGTCAATAGTAATATCATGCTTGGTTCATCAAAATAATTGAGCAGTGTGAATCATGTTCTGTTATTTGGTAAGAATTTATCATCACAATCTTTATCGGTTTACAATTTCTTTAGTTCATCAGCATGAACCTTGTAATCCTCTCTGCCATAAATAACCAGTTTTATTCTTTTGATAGATTTAAGTTTAGGCATTGTTTTGTAAATTGTGTTAAGTGCTATTTCAGCGGCTTCTTCGACCGGATATCCAAAGGCGCCAGTAGAAATGGCAGGAAAAGCAATGCTTTCAATGTTATGTTTTTCTGCAAGTTCAAGAGCATTTTTATACGCATTGGCAAGGATGAGGTCATGTGGAATATCTCTGTCGTAAACAGGTCCGAGGACGTGTATAACGTGTTTATTGGGTAGATCGAATCCTTTTGTTATGACAGCTTCACCGGGTTTGATCGGCCCCAGTTTCATGGCTTCTTTCTCCAGCTCCGGGCCAGCCTTACGGTGAATGGCACCTGCCACCCCACCTCCTATTCTCAAAAATGCATTGGCGGCATTTACGATAGCATCAGCATCATTTTGTTCTACAATGTTTCCCAGTTCTACTTCTAAGGTAACTCCTGACTGAATAATGGTTTCTTTAAACATGGATGTGTGTTTTGAATGAGTAATTCTGATTTTAAGAAAAATCAGTTGAAAAATGATTTATCTCTCTATTTTTAGAAGTGATCTTTCCTGAAAAGGATTTTGGAAGAACAAATCCTGGATTGATTTTTGATCGTAAATTTATTTACAAAACATATCACTATCGTTTCACTACAAAAATCTGAGATGTTTCGTGTTTTACTACTTTAACCTGTTCGCCTTTATCTATAAAACCCGTAAGCGCTGTGGCATCATAAATATCTTCATCAATTTCAACCTTTCCACTGGGGCGTAACATGGTGTAAGCAACTCCTGTCTTTCCGATCAGCGATAACATTTGAACATTGGCTGAAGAATACCCTGCAGAAGTATCCTGAATAGTATTCAAGGCAAGGGTATTACCAATCCTGCCTCTGTTAAGGAGTAGTTTGGCTCCCAGGTAAATAGAACCCGATACCGAAAGGAAGAATGCAATGATAACAATAAAAAATGCACGACCAATTTCAGAGGCAGGAACCATAGAAAAGTCGGGACCCTGGTTTCCAATCATGGCAAATGCCAATCCTGAAACCATAAACAAAATACCCAGAATTCCGGCAACCCCAAAGCCAGGTAAAGCAAAAATTTCAACAGCAATCAGGGCAAGTCCCACCGCAAAAAGAATAAGTTCCCAATTATCAGCTAATCCTTGTATGTAAAGGGGGGCAAAATACAGTATAGCGCCTATCAGAGAGGCAACAATCGGGAATCCAATGCCAGGAGTTTGCAATTCAAAGTAAATACCACCCAGGATGAGCATAATCAATATGCCGCTTACCACCGGATTGATCAAAAAATTGATGATCTTGTCTATATTTGTATGTTGCTGCTCTATGATAGTATAGTTTTCGATACCGGCAGTTTCCATTACTTCATCAATATTATCCGCCATCCCTTCTGAGAAACCCCATTTTTGAGCTTCAGACGCTGTAAAGGTGAGTACTTTCCCTTCTTCACTAACTCCTTCAACCTCAACAGAAGGATCAACCATGGCTTCGGCAATTTTGGGATCGCGCCCCTTGGCTTCAGCTGTACTTCGCATGGTACTGCGCATATACGATTGAAACTTATCAGGTACCACTTCACCGCTCTGATCTACAACAGTGGCAGCCCCCATGTTGGCACCCGGGCGCATGTAAATATTATCGGAGGCAATGGAGATCAAAGCACCAGCAGAAGCTGCGTTGTTATCGATAAAAACAATCACAGGAATCCTTGACTGCATGATCCGCGTTCTTATGGAATCCGCAATATTTACCTGCCCTCCGTAGGTATTCATATGAATAAGGACAAAGTCGGCATTCAGACTGTCAGCTTCCTCAAAAGCTCTTTTTGTATTGCGCAATACCGGTGCTGCGATCTGCTCTTTCATATCATATTTATACACAATAAACTCTTTGCCGGGGTTTTCGGCTATTTTTTCTGCAACCCTGTCTTCTCTTTCCTGCGATATAGCAGAAGATGAAAACATTATTGCCCCTAAAATGAAAACTAAACAATATGTTCGCATGTGTTTATAAATCAAAAAAAGTGAATAATTCATTTAAAGATATAGGCTTTTCAATCTTATTAAGTTTCTGATTTTACTTTAATAACAATCCTTTTCTTGCTTTGTTTCACCTGTTGTTTTACAAGATAACCATAAAAATGGAATATCGGTAAGATGTCGGGTATTTCTTGTATTGGATTATTGTTGCCTGGCAAATTTCATAGCTTTTTGATTGTAATATTTTCCTTTCGCTGCCGCTTTTACCAATGACAGAGCCGCGTTCATAATGGTAGTAATAATGATGATCATTTACACATTATCGCTTTCCTGCAATCAGCTGACTAATTTTATATTTTATTTCTCATTTTCATCCAACAACTTACCCAAGTATTTCCAGAAATTCCGGTGAAAGTCTTCTCCCTTTTCTCCCGGATAGGTTTCCAGGAAATTGATTCCCTGATCATCACCTGGTTCAAAGCGCAGTTTCCGTTCGGGATCATAAAGATAGGTTCTTTCAGGATGAAATTGTACACCCAACACCCCCGGATAATCTTTATGTTCTATAGCTTCTGCTATTTTCCCATCAACAGAGGTAGCTGTTATTTCAAATCCTTTTCCAATATTATCTGCTGCCTGATGGTGTGAACTCTCCACAACAGGTTGCACCACGGAGTCTCCAACAATGGCAAGTAAGTGACCTTTTTTTGCTTTTACAGGATGAAAATATCCGTAACTCAACTCATCATCCATGGCAAAATACCTTTCATAATTACGATGTTGCATATGACCGGGCAAGGCTAAAACCTCTTCTACGGTTTTCAGATCATAAACCTCAGAAGGTATATCCTGGATAAGTGTGCCGCCCGTAGCTATATTCATGGTTTGCATACCCAGACAAATACCAAGGATCATATAATCTTTGTTTTTTTCAAGTAATGGTACATAATTTTCGTCCTGGTATCCTCCCAGAAGATGGAAAAGTACCGTTGCTTCAAAAAAATGCCTGTATGGATTGTTAACCACGGTAAGCAAACTGGTTTTTTCATCGTATATAGAAGGGGGAATGTCAGGGCCTCCCATAAATATCATCCCTTCACTATGTTCAAAAAGATTTTTGATATCCGGTGTTAAATTATTTTCACCATACAGATGATCAGGGTCTACGGATGCAGAGATTCTATACAATGAAAAACGGGATAAGGAGTTGTTATCCAAATATTCTTCAGAAAGGGAATAATCATAGGTACTTTTCCTGTGGTAAACTCCTACTATATTTATATTTTCGGGTAAAGGAAAAATATCCTGACTGATCAGTTCATGAAATATCCTGATATTGTTAACGGTAGGATGCATTAAAATAATGCCTCTTTCATTTTCTTCCAGATTGGAGGAGATACTGTTTTTTTGCTGCTGATTGCAGGAAAACAGCATGATGAATGTTATGGAGATCAAAAATTGTAACACTTTTTCAGATAAAAATAAATATTTCATTGATCATTCCCATTTTTGGTTACTGCTTTTGCACGTTCTGCTTTTTTTAAAATATCATCAAATTTAAGAATATTACCTTAAGAATTGAACTTTCTGGCACGAATCTGATTATCTTTGCCAATTATTTTGAAAAAAGATCAAATATAAAACTCTTAGAAATTTTTAAAGATATAAAATCACAAAAGACAGACTTATTTCCCTAAAATTCTGTTGATTACAAAAAACAAGGAAAATATAATGAAATCATTACCCAAGCACTACTCACCGAAAGAAACAGAAAAGAAATGGTATGACTACTGGATGGAAAGAGGATTTTTTCATTCCACCCCCGATGACCGCGAACCATACACCATTACCATTCCACCTCCCAACGTAACCGGTGTTTTGCACATGGGACATATGCTCAACAATACCATACAGGATGTGTTGGTTAGACGGGCAAGAATGCAGGGTAAAAATGCATGCTGGGTGCCGGGAACCGACCATGCCTCTATTGCTACAGAAGCTAAAGTTGTAGCAAAATTAAAAGCAGAAGGAATTGATAAAAACAAACTGAGCCGCAAAGAATTTTTGGAGCATGCCTGGGAATGGAAAGAAAAACACGGCGGAATTATCCTGGAACAACTGAAAAAATTAGGTGCTTCATGCGATTGGCAGCGAACTGCTTTTACCATGGATGAAGCACTTTCAGAATCGGTTATCAAAGTTTTCGTAGATTTGTACAACAAAGGTTTGATATACCGTGGTGTGCGGATGGTCAACTGGGATCCCAAAGCGCTTACAGCCCTCAGCGATGAGGAAGTAATTTACAAAGAGGTAAATTCAAAATTTTATTACCTCAGATATGCTATTGAAGGGGAAGAAGATGAATATGTTACCATCGCCACCACACGTCCGGAAACCATCCTGGGAGATACTGCTATTTGCCTACACCCCGATGACGAAAGGTATCAGCATCTGAAAGGGAAAAAAGCACTGGTTCCCCTTCTCAACCGTCCGGTTCCCTTTATTTTCGACGAGTATGTAGATCGGGAATTTGGTACCGGTGCATTGAAGGTAACTCCTGCACATGATATTAATGACTATAACCTGGGAATCAAACATCATCTGCCGGTTATCGATATTTTTAACGATAATGGCACCCTTAGTGAACAAGCCGAACTTTATATCGGTGAAGACAGATTTGAAGTAAGAAAAAAAATTGCTGTTGAGCTTGAAGAAAAAGGGCATCTGGTAAAAACAGAAGATATCATAAACAAGGTGGGTTATTCTGAAAGAACAGATGAGGTGATTGAACCTAAACTTTCTCTTCAGTGGTTTATGAAAATGGAAGAAATGGCAAAACCTGCTCTGGATGTTGTAATGGATGACACCATCAGTTTTTATCCTCCACGCATGAAAAATATTTACCGCCATTGGATGGAAAATGTGCGTGACTGGTGTATCAGCCGGCAACTATGGTGGGGACATCGCATCCCGGCTTATTATCTTCCCGATGGAAATTTTGTAGTGGCAAGCAACCCGGAAGAAGCACTCGCCATGGCCAATGCAAAATACAACAAAAAATACAAAGCTGATGATCTGCAACAGGACAATGATGTTTTAGACACATGGTTCAGTTCATGGTTGTGGCCTATCTCTGTTTTCGATGGTATTCGTTATCCGGAAAACAAAGATATTCAGTATTATTATCCTACTAACGACATGGTAACCGCACCAGAGATACTCTTTTTCTGGGTGGCACGCATGATCATGGCTGGTCTGGAATACAGAAAAGATATCCCATTCCGGAATGTTTACCTGCATGGCATTGTGAGAGATGCACAGGGACGTAAAATGTCGAAATCTTTAGGAAACTCTCCCGACCCACTAGGGTTGATCGAAAAATATGGCGCCGATGGTGTGAGGGTTGGGATGCTTTTTTCGGCTCCTGCCGGCAATGATCTCTTGTTTGATGAGGCTTTGTGCGAACAGGGGCGAAACTTCTGCAACAAGATATGGAATGCCTTTCGCCTGACACAGGGATGGGAAGTTGACCCCAAACTTGAACAACCTCAAAGCAGCACCATTGCCGCTGAATGGTTTGAATCAAAAATGCAAAGATCACTTGCCGACCTCGAAGATCATTTCTCCAAATTCCGTATAGCGGATGCCCTTATGCTGGTTTACAAACTCATTTGGGACGATTTCTGCTCCTGGTACCTTGAAATGGTAAAACCTGCCTACCAGCAACCCATTGACACAAAAAGTTATGTGTTGACCATCAACTTTTTTGAAAAATTATTGAAGGTTTTGCATCCGTTTATGCCTTTTATCTCTGAAGAGATTTACCAGCATATACGCACCGGGGAATCATCTGAAAGCATTATGATCGATAGATTTCCTGAAATATCCGGTTACGATGAGACATTGTTAAACAGATTCGATTTTGCCTCTCAGGTGATCATATCCATCAGAAACATGCGACAGGAAAAAAACATTCCTCAAAAAGAACCCCTGCGGTTGATGGTGAAAAAAAACAACAAAGACAAAGCAGATACCCTTTTCGATGGTCTGATCATGAAACTTTGTAACCTTGATGGAATTGAGTATGTAAGCGAAAAACCTGAGGGGGCATTTAATTTCATTATCAAAACAACCGAATTTTATATTCCTGTGAATGAAAGCATTGATGTGAAAGCAGAAACGGAAAAGCTGGAACAGGAAATCTCCTACCAGAAAGGTTTTTTGAATACAGTGATGAAAAAACTGAGCAATGAAAAGTTTGTAAACAATGCTCCGGCAAAAGTAGTGGAGATGGAGAAGAAAAAACAAACGGATGCCGAAAACAAAATAAAAGTGCTTGAAGAGCAGATCAAAAGTTTAAAGAAAAACTGACAGAATCCTTTTCACTCAAAACTCTTTTTCGTACTTTGCCAAAAGTTTGGTCGACCATTTATCTTTTTACCAGTTTTTCGGTTATAATTCCTTCTGGCGTTGATATTTTCACCACATACGTAGCATCCGGGAGGTGAGAAATATCAATTTTTCCGGATATACTTATATCGGATGTAAAAACCTGTTTACCCTGGAGATCAAAAATCTGTAAAGTTTCCACAACAGATGATAATGGATTGACCCTCAAATGGTCTTCTGCGGGGTTGGGATAAAGCACCTTTTGATCCTGGCTGGCAAATTCCTCATTATTTACAGGTTCTCCCAGTTGCACATCCAAAAATACGGGACTGTAATTTTCCACCACAACATTGTTGATAATCTTATGTGTATATCCATCGGCGGTAACTCTTACCGTATATTCGCCGGCAAGCACAGGTCGATAAAAGCTACCTGTTTCAGCTGAGGAATAAACGTGTGAATTGTCTTTGTCATGGCCAATCAACACAATCTCGGCTCTGATTGGCTCTTGAGAATTTACATCTACTACCCTGCCCTGTATTCCATATAAACTCTGCTTCATATAATTGATCATGGAACGGAAATTATAGTCCCAATGGTCGGGTAGCAGAGCAGTGGGTAGTAATTTTGTATTGGATATTTCCAGGGTAAATTCTCTTTGTTGTTCAAAATAATTTGCATAATCCTGCCGGCTACCATGAACAACATACCAATCGCCACCATGAGTGACACCATCAACAAAATAAGAACCTTGCGGATTCATATAATTAGGAGGACTATAGAAGCGTGCGGTATCAGCATATTCATGCATCACCAGGTTCCACCAGTCATGATCAGCGTGCTTTTTCTCATCAGAGGTCCAACTATCCCAGGGATAATTTACACATTCAATGCCGCCATGAATATTGGCCGACATGATAAACTGATGTCCGTTCATGACTTCCATCATAGCTTCTGTTTCTTGTTGTAATGATCCCTGAGAACTACCAATAATGGCCGGATAGTTTCTGTTGAGATCAATACCATTGGAATTATAACGGGTGGCACCATAAACAGTACTATTGTCGTTGGTATAAGTACCATCGGGGTTCTCAAGCGGGCATATCCATATTTCCAGATTATCCAGCAAATGAGTTACTTCATCATCGGTACCATAATTATTGAGCAGGTAATGAATAAGCCTTAAAGAAAGATTGAAACCTGTTGTTTCATCACCATGCATGGTAGATGTATACATAAAACCGGGTTTTTTACCTTCAACTTCTACATTTGAAGTGATCCGGGCAAAAATAAGTTTTCTTCCGCTGGCGAGGGTTTTCACTTCCAACTTTTGACAGAGATCAGGAAAAACTTCTTCAAATTGCTCCATCATCCCTTCATAGGCTTCATAAGTAGGATAGAAATCCCATTGGTCTATTTGCGTAATATCTATATTGTCGAGCATATTGTAGTCATTTTTCTCAAATTGATATCCAGGTGCTTTTTCAAAACGAAATGAGGTACCCGATTTTTTGATGGTCTCAAATCCTTGCTGGTTTGCATAAATAAAAATTTTCTGATTTTTCAGGTCAGTATAATCAGCTGATATTCCGTGCTTATCACGTAGAATCATATCTGCATGACGGGCAGGAATACTAAGGTAATATTCAGTTTTCTTATATTGGTCTTGTTGGTTATTTGTTGGATTTTGTGCCCCTAATGGCAAAAACACCATTAAAAGCAGGGTAAGGGAAAAGACTTTAAGATTAGAGATGAGGGATATCATACAAAGGTTTAAAATGAATACCTTATTTTATCAGGAATTAAATTTTTCGTTCAGCAAATTGATCTGGTTATAGAGACCTTTATTGATCTTTGCCAAAGGCAAACGCAGAAAGTTTTTAGCTAATCCTTTGATTTCAAGCAGGGCTTTTACACCTGAGGGACTGCCATCGGCATAAATAGATTCTATGAGGTCAAAAAGTTTGAAATGAATTTCCCGCGCTGCCTGGTAATTATTTTCCAGACAGTGTGAAACCATTTTTGAGAATTCCTGAGGAAAAGCATTGGCAATCACCGAAATGACTCCATCACCTCCAATGGCCATAAACGGTAAGGTAAGGGCATCATCACCCGAGATCACAAGAAAATCGTCGGGTTTGCCATTAATGATACGTGAGACTTGTGAAAGATCGCCTGAGGCTTCTTTGACGGCGATTACATTGTTTAGCTCATGTGCAATCCGCAAAGTAGTATTGGAATCAATATTTGAACTGGTTCTGCCCGGTACATTGTAAATAATAACCGGCACAGGCGATTGTCCGGCAATGCTTTTATAATGGTTAAAAATGCCTTTGGTTTGAGGTTTGTTGTAATACGGACTCACAGATAGAATGGCAGAGATACCTGTAAAATCAGTACTTTTTATATCTTTTACAACCTGACGGGTATTGTTGCCACCCATGCCCACCACAACAGGTACACGATCGTTCACGATCTCAATACCAAAATTGATCACAGCATTTTTTTCATCCTGGTTGAGTGTAACCGACTCGCCGGTTGTACCCAGAAAAACGATATAATTTACACCACCATTGATCTGATATTCTATTAGGTTTTCAAAGGATTTAAAATCAATGCTTCCTTCTCTGTGAAAAGGTGTTATGATTGCTACTCCGGTTCCTTTGAATTTATTGATTTCATTTTCATGCATTGTTGATCATTTTTAAATAATACATAGTTTGATTGATTACTTCATCGATAGGAGCATCTTCTTTGAGTTCGAGCATAAAATCAAAAAGTTCGACATATTTATTGTGAAAGCGCCCCACCTTAAGAGGTGCATCGGATAAGGCTGCAATATATTTTAAATGAAAAAACTCTGTATTGCTCAGGTCGATGATTACATCATATTTTTGTGAAAGAAAATCTTTGACCCCTTGTGCCCGGGGTTGATAGTTGAGTGCAAATGCCTTTTTATTGCAAAATTCGAAGGTTAGTTTGGGGAAACTGTATTCGGGCATTTTTTTTTGATTTACAAAACCCAGGGTTTTTACTTTCTTCTGATCGTGTTGCAAATCTTTAACCAGCAAAATAATACGTTTATAATTTTCTTCTGTAGAAGCATCATACAAAATTCCAAAATTTGTATATTGTTGATATCCGGCTATTTTTTTCTTTCTAGGCACTTTTTTGAGGGTTTTTGCCAGAAACCACATCCGTATCTTTTCTCGAAAATGCTCGTATAGATTCACCAAAATTTTGTTTTGCTGGTTTATAAGTTTAAGTTTTTGCTGTTTATAATTTACGAAATAATGCCCAAAATTAATAAAATCTTTGTCCTTTTATAGCTACTCAAATGCATAAGAAAAAATTAATTGAACCCAAAAATAAATTTCTGAGTAAATTTCTAACTATTTTTCCGAATACGGGATTAAAATATACTGCAAACATAAAGAAATTCCTTTTACCGGGTTTATCTTTCATTCGTAAATAATTTGAAGCTTAAGACCGGATGCAACTCCATGCTTGCTGTTTTCATTCATTGGTGCTTGTGTTTGATTTGCAAACATGTTCGGTCCATCCGTTTATAATTTCCGGTTTTTGGTTATGAGATGCTTATGCTGTTAATGAGATCCTGGTAATGTCTGCGATACGCGCTTTGCCAATAGTTGCATTAGTTTTTTCATTAGCCCAATAATCATCCGCGTGTGTCAATAATATTATCATGGCTCGGTTCATCATAGAATAATTTGGTTGAAATGGTATGTTGAAACCTCCATTTCACTAATGATTAGATCATTGTCTTTATGTGTGTTAAAACATGGAGTTATCATCTGAAGAATTTTTTTCGTCTTGACAATTGTATGCCTGAATATCTGTTTTTCACAGGTATTTTTAATTTTATTTGCACCACAATATCAGAAACATTCAAAAACCGGTTCATTTTTACTGGATGTATTTATGCTATTTTAAGGGCAATCAAAGCGTTTTACGTTGTTAACCCGCTGATGATAGAATTTTATTACCTGAATCTTATTTACTCTCCCGGTTGTTGCTAAAATTGGAGCGATAAATCAGATTACCACCAAGGGGTTTTGTTGAGATTTTTTTTGTGGAATTAAGGTTATTTACCAGACCACAATAAACAATCGGTCTGCATGTTTGTATTATTTGATTGAACATAATTAACCCTGCTCAAATTGATTTTTAATTTTAGATACATAAATTAGTTTGATACCACTAAAAGTCCGGTCATACATCAAAGTAATATTCTCAATGTTTTCATTGAGTCTCATGCTTATGTTGCTGGCAAATTATGGTTTTAACCTGCATTCACATCAACTGGAAACAGGAGAGATTATAACCCATGCCCACCCTTATCCATCTGATAGCACTGAAAAAAGAAAAATTCCCGGGCATGAGCATAACGGTGATGAAATATACTATTACTCCAGTTTATATCTTCTCTTTTTTGCGTTTCCCTTACTGTTTGTATTCGCTCAGAATCAAATCCATTACACCATCATACTCCTTTCCGAATCAGGGTCTGATTTACAAGATCAGTTTTCATTTGAAACACGAGGCCCACCTGTCGCTTAAGCAATGCCTTATGTACTGGTTAAACTTATTTACCTTAGGTCATTTTTTCAACCAAACATCATGCTAGTATTCTGGCACTTTGAGAGTATGCGCATTGAAAGGATGCAGTGCATAAAATGCACTATGTTGCTCACAGAGATCATATTTTAAAAAATACCTTATTAAAGTATGTGTAAAAACAAACATAACAAACACCTTAAAACGATTTCATATGAAAAAGACATCTATTATATTTTTGGTAATATCTTATTTTT
>CAYPFV010000093.1:0-12777 GCA_964410015.1 uncultured Bacteroidales bacterium | reverse complement strand
CAAAAAAAAGAGGGAAGCAAAACTTCCCTCTACATTTAACCAAAAATTGAATTTATTAACCAACCTAAACAACTTCTATTTTTCCTGCAATGTATTTTCATTGGTTCTTTCCACGGGAAAATCGTTCCCGGTTTCTTTTAAAATATTTTTTCCATCCGGTTTTTTTTCGAGAACAAAAGAATCGTAAATATCTCCTGAGGGAGTATAACTGTGATAGGTAAGTGTTTCCCCATCTATGTCAATGATTTGAAGTAACTGCGTATTCTCACCTTTTCTTGTCATCCAGTCCTGCGGGTCCATGTCATACATCTTTTCTCCTGCAACAGATACCACATACACGGCGCCATTTTTCTGCTCATCCAGATATCCCCGGGCATAGGAATGATCGTGGCCTTGTAAAATAAGATCTACATCGTGTTTCTCAATGACTGGTTTCCATAGTTTTTTCACGTTTTGGTTTTGTCTGCCTTTCACAGCATTTTGCACGGGGTGATGAAATGAAAGGATATTCCATTTCTTTGTGCTTTCTTCCAGCGCTTTATCCAACCATTCTGTTTGCTCCTGGATGAAATGATTGGAATTCAGTACTATAAATCTTATCTGCTGGTAGTCAAAGTAATAGGTTTGGTTATCGAGGGTGTCTATGGGGTGGTTGTCCGGATAATTAAATTGTGGTATCCAGAACTTTGAAAATGAGCTGCGCTGCCCCAAAGCGTTTTTATTGAATTCATGATTTCCTGCCAGTGTAATTGTGGGTATTTGCGCGTGAATAAATCCTCCGGCACGGAACCATTCTTCCCATTCATAGTCGTTATCGGCATGGTTGATCAGATCACCGGTATGTAACACAAACGCTGCATCGGGAGCCTTGGCGTATGCCGCACGCATTACCCTGGATACATGCGAGAAGATTTTGTTTTGTGCATCGCCGAGATATATAAACCGGAAGGGGTTTTCATTATCGTGTGCCGTGGTGAACTGAAACCACTCACTGCGATAATCGTTGCCAGTAACACGGTACAGATATTGTGTTGCAGGTTTCAAACCGGTAAACTGCACTTTATGGTACAAAACATTTCCATTTCTTGTCCTCAGCAGGGTTGATTTTGCTTCCACATCTGTTTCGTAATCATTGAAATAGGGGGAAGGGTCTGCAGTTGTTATTTCTGCTTTTGCTTCTGTAACATCGGAATTGGTTCGCCAGGTAACAGTTGCAGAAGTTGCCGGATTGTCTTCAAAAGTTAAAATGATTCTTGAAGGACGTTCATCCGGGAAGAATTCTACATGTTGAATCTCCGGGGGATCGTTTTTGTCGATTATATTCTGTGCCGGGCAACTTGCGGCTATTGTTATCAGAAAAATAAAGTAAAATATTATTTTCAGAAGCATTTGTATTGTTTTTTTTAGATCATAAGAAAGGAGAAATAAACCGGTTGCCGAATCCAGCAACCGGGTTATTTCAAAGATAGGAAAAGAAAACCCTTCAGGTATATTTTGGATAGTCTTTTCCTGTTGATAGGATTAGCGGATAGTTCCGTCGGGATTTTTCACCCATCCAATAGTCCAGTCGTTGGCAGCATTTTCAATGGCACCTGCCCAGTTTACACTTTCAAAGAAAGGATCAATGGTAGAAGGGTCAAAGGAAGAGGCAGGGGCAGCATCAGGAACAAAATCTATGGGTCCAATACCTGCAACAGGGTCAGTAGAGTTGTTAAAGCTGGCTTCTGTCAAGAATATAGATCCATCATCTCTGCCCTGATTACCAGAGGAGCTTTGTACTTCTGTATTGAAAACATATGAATGTGCAAATACAACAGGTCCGTTAATGTCAGTAGGTGTAGGTCTGCCATCATCCACATCTCCCTCAGCTCTCAATCCCCAGCTGGGCAGTTCTGCAACGATAGAATTGTACACTTTGTTTCCGGCACTCGACCAGAAGCGCAGTCCGTCAGGTTCTCCAAGACCATCAATCAAACCGGGTCCCACAACAGTTACATTAGAAATATTGGCAGCAGATGATCCTCTGAGATACATTGCCTCATCCCCGTCATCCTGCAGGGAAACCACAGCCAAAATATATTGCATGTTACCCGTGTATTCATTTTCGAGTCTGTACTGAGCGTCTTCTGAATCAGTAACTACCAGGTGTGAGAGATTCACATCGCCATCAGCAATGAACATCCCCTCATCGGTACATTTCCAAACCTGAACATGAGAAACCTGTGTTCCGTTTCCTACATCGTCTAGTAAAAACGCCCTGTCTCCGGCATATTCAATTCTTACATAGCGAAATACACCACTGTTGGTTCCATTTCCCTGTCCTTCAATCTGAAACTGCGCCCAATCTGCCACATCGGGTTCTTCAGCCAAAAGTACTTTTTCGCTTGTCATAACAATAGGATTATTAGCAGTACCTTCAGCGTTAATGGTTCCAAAAACTTCCACTTCCAGGTCTATTTCACTTTGCATGTAAACGGTTACACCTTCCTCTATAATCCACTCAGAACCTTCATCAAAGATGAGTTCGGTTAGTCCATCAGCAGGCAATCCTACATGATAAGAGCGGTTGGCAGCAAATTTTACGGTTGTTCCTGAAGGTATAACACCATCAGCAGATATGGTTGAAGTAACATCGTAAACCATTGTACCATTCAGATCGATTTCGTCATAAACGGCAATAGAAATAGTTGCAGAAACAGGATCAGATTGCAACTCCTGTGTGTTCTCACCGATAAATTCATAAACGATCTCCTGTCCTTCCATAGCATCTCCGGGTACAGTCTGACCGGTGTAAGTAAAACTTGTTGCATCAGGATCATCCAGTGTAATTTCCTCGAGGAATCCACCATCGCGATTTACGATGATAGACGATAATCCACCCTCAGCGCCAATATTGAAAGTGAATTCAACGGGGGCACCGGGTTTCATCAGGGTAACATCTTCTCCCTGAAGAGAAATAGTTGGTTTTTCGTAAACAGGTTCTTCTTCATCCTCGCAAGAGGTGAAAACGGTAAAGTTTAATGCCAGCAAGGCAAGAAACAACAATTGAATTTTTTTAAGGATTTTCATTGAATAAAATTTTTGATGATTAAAAATAAAAATAGATTGAATTATGTTGTTGTTGCGTGTTTTCTATCTGATCGTTCCATCCTGGTTTCGCACCCACACTCCATCACTGGTCCAATCATTTTCAGTATTTTCCACTGCACCGATAAATGGAGCTGAGGTAAACCAGTTTCCAAAATCAGGATCATTGGCCGGATTGAAAGGGCTGGGTTCTGATCCTACAAAACTGGTGGGTGAAATGCCTGGTACAGGATCTTCGGTAAGGTCGAAATCAGGGTTGGGTAGAAAATAATCTTCTGCAAGTTCATCGTAGTTGGATTTATTGCTGAATGATCTTACATGAGCGATTACCATGTTCCCGTTGTCGAGATTTTCCTGTGCCACATCTTCCACACGCACTGCATCATTGGGAAAATTTGTGGCAATAAAGTTTTTTGCCATTGCCCAAGCACCTCTGCGGCATCTGAAGCCTCTTCGTGTACCATCGGCATCTGTAAAACCGTTTCCTATCATGGTTATATTGGATAGTTTGGCAAAGGTGCGCGGAGTAAGGTTGAAGTCGTTCGGATCGCTGCGTAACTCTACCGACCGTGCTATATTGTTGAAGTTTACCGGTACAATGGTGGCAGGTACATCGGTCTGGAAAACCCAGAATTGTCCATTTCCGCGCCACCCGTGCTCTGCCCAGAGACCGTAGGCGCCATGGTTGATCACCACCAGATATTTCAAACTGGCAGTTCCACCTTTAAATCTTACCGCATTATCCAGACATTCGTAAACAGCCAGGTTGCTGAGCTGGGTTTCGGATCCTACACCCAGAAAGTTGAAGGCATCCTGATCAGCTTTTCCGGAATATTCTACTCTTACATATTCTAGTGTACCCGAATTATCACTGTCATTGCTTCCTCCATAAGTATAATCAAACTCGAAAACAGAAGACCCCTGGTTGGTAGATGCCCTGCCGAAGATATACAGACCGGCCCAGTCGCCCCATTGGGCATCGCCTGTGAGGGTTTTCTCGCTGGTAAATACGATGGGTTCATCCTTTGTCCCTTTGGCATTTATCTTCGATCCCTGGGTGATCACTAATCTTGACATGCGATCATCATCAAAGGTTTTCATCAAAAGGGTGGTACCTGCTTCTATAGTAAGCGTTTTATTTTCCTCAACCGGTACATTCCCATCAATCAGGTAAAGGTTTTCCTTTCTGAAAATGGTGTCTCTGTTGATTCTTCCGTTAACGATTAAAACATCCTCACCATGCAGTACACCGGGGGTAATGGAAAATGGTGGTCCCACAAGCACCACGAAGGAAAAAGGATCGGATTGCTGACCCTCTCTGTCAGTTGCCCTGAGTGTAAACTCAATTTCAGTTCCATCATCCAGATTTTCAACTACATAAGAAAAATTGTAGGTGTAAATCAGGTCTTGCTGCTGAAACTCTATCTGATCATAAGGTTGGCCATTTTTAAGCACTTCGAGAGACCGGATGCCGTTAATGGATCTGATCTCAAAACCCAGTGGTACCTCCAGTCCTCTTTCCTGGCGAAACACCTCAACAGCTACCAGGGGTTGAATAACCGGCATTCCGGTTTCGTAAATATTTTCTTTCTCTGTGCAGGCGGTCATAAAAGCAATGACTGCCAGAGTGATCATGAAAAAGTATTGTTTCAATTTCATATTTTGTGTTGTATTAAATATTGATCTTAAATGGGTATTGATTCTAAATTACAGTGAATAAGAGACACCAAAACGATTCCACCATCCAAAGAAGGCATATTTAGCAATCCTTTCCCTTTGTCCTTGATAAACAATGGCAGGGGCATTGGTAACATTCATGAAGTCGGCAAATATCCTGATCTGGTCTGTTATGTTAAAGTTAGCGTTGATGTCAATTTGTGTTCTTGCTTCCTGGATGAGGTCGTTACGTGCTTCACCCGCAACGGTTCGAAGGAATGATCCGTTGTAATTTGCAGAAGCACGTATCGTGAATCTTGATGTATTGTAACTGAGCGAACCGTTCCAGGTGTGTTCCGCCTGTCCGGGTAGTTGTATCCCGGTGCGGTCAGAGGTAAACGCTTCGGATGCTGTATAGGTATAATTGAAAAATATACTGAATCCATTCAGGAATCCAGGCAGGAATTTCAATGCCGACTGGGTATTCAACTCAAAACCGTAAACCTGTGCATTTTTTCCATTCTGCTCCTGACGAAACTGGAATCCTGGAAACTCCTCATAGTAGGGGTCTCCGGGGCGAGTAAAACGAAGATTACGAGTAAACTGGAAGTCGTCAATGTTTTTGTAAAACAAGCCCCCGGAGATAATACCTACCGTACCCAGGTATCTTTCAAACATCAGATCGAGATTGGATGCTGATGCTGGTTTCAGTTCAGGATTACCCGCACGTATATTTGATCCTTCTTCGTCGATTTGAAGATAGGGCACAATATCGCTGAAATTTGCCCTTGCATAACTCCATGTTGCTGCAGCTCTTATGTTTGTAAGATCGTTGATGCTGTATCTGATATGTATGTTAGGAAGAATAAAGTCATAAGAAGTTGCGTCACTCAGAGGTGTATAGGCACCGGTAACATTATTTACCTGATAAGCATCGTAGTTAACTTCATTGAATTCGTACCTTACACCAGCCAAAAACATGAACTTTTTTACCTGTATCCTGCTCATGGCATACCCGGCAAGGATTGATTCCGATGCGTCATGAGTATCATTAAATGTGTTCCTGTTAGACCTTATGGTATCGTGGATGTAAAGATTTTCATTATCATCAATGAATTGAGAAAACAGATCAGGATCAATTCCTGTTCCGAAGCGCATGTTTCCGTCGAGGAAGTTACCGTCTTCGAAGGTGTTGATAATGCTTGCAAAACCCTCACGCTGATCGAATACCCTGTTGGGGTCGGAGAAATTATAAATATCGTTGATACGTTGCCTTTGATTGGATTGCCTGCGATATTTTACGCCGGTTTTGATGATCCCGCTATTATCGCTGATATTCACCGGTATTTCGAAATTCATTTTCCCTACCAGATTATCTGATTGAAGGTCGAGGTCCACCTCATCATACCGCTCCACATTATTGATCACAAAAGGATCGTAAAAACTGAAAGGCGAATTAATTGTTTGCAGGTTGAGGAAATCATTGTAAATACCCCCCGGATTGTTTGCCACCAGGTCTATTCTGCTATTGCTACCCCTTTCAAATCTACCGCCTGTAGATTCTTCTATACGGCGGCTGTCGGCATAGTAAGCGCCCCAGGTAAAAAGTGTACTTCCCAGCGCATGTTTTCCTTCCAGGTTGTAGGAAAAGTTATCGGAGAAATAATCACGAATTGAAACATCGCGACGCAGTTCGGTTCGTTTTATGGTGTCAAGCGAAGTCCACTCTACGGCGGCGGATTCGTTCATGTCAACTCTCAGACGGTTTCTCTGGTCTGAGTCGCCTCTTCTTGAGTACATAAAGTTAAAAATAATCTCACTATCAGGATTGAATTGATAGTCGAGTGTAAGGGTGGCTCCCATGCGTATTCGTTGGTTGCTCAGGTCGGAGGTTTCGTGGTTTTCTATAACCACTGTATCGGTGTTTAGAGAGAGCACCGGCGTGTCTCCAAATGCCGACCAAACAGTTTCCAGTTCATCTTCTTCATTATCGGTTTCAAAGTAGCTAAATCCTGCCAATATGCCCAGTCGTCCGAGCCCTGATGCTGGATTTTCAAAAAAACGGCGGTCTAACTTCAATCTTCCAATACCGTTGTATCCTCTCGATAAGCTATTATACCCTGTACCTGCTTCTGCCTTTAACTTCCAATTCCTATTGCGTGCTGTTGGAGTTCGAAGGTTTACCGATCCACCAATAGCATCACCATCCATATCGGGAGTAATGGCTTTTACAATTTCCATGGATGCCAGTTGGTCGGCGGGGATCAGGTCAAGTGATTCATTTCTTGATCCGTTATCCTGTGTGGAAGGCAACTGCTCTCCGTTGATATTGATAGAAGTAAAGTGGGCAGGTGTGCCTCTTATACTTATGCTCGATCCCTCGCCCCGGCTGCGTGTAATGTTGATTCCCGGAACGCGTTGTAAAGCTTCAGCAACATTCAGGTCGGGAAACCGGCTCATTTGATCCAGGGATACAATATTTTTAATATTGTCGGCTGTGCGTTGTTGGTTGAGGGCTTTTTGCTGTCCTTCCAGGTTTCCCGTTACTACAACTTCGCCCAGGGTGGATATCTCGGGCATAAGATCAACGTCCAAAACCACCGTTTCGTTCGCTATTACTTCTATCTCCTTCTCAATAGATTCGTATCCAAGGTAAAAGATCTCGAGGGTGATGTTACCCACCGCAACATTCCTTATGTTAAATCGTCCGTTTATTCCGGTTACAGATCCCTGTGTGGTTCCTTTCAACCGGATGGAAGCTCCGGGTAATGCATCACCAGTATAGTAGTCTGTTATTTTTCCGTAAATGCTTCCTGTTTGTGCATTTACGAAATGGAAACAGAACATTAAAATTAAAAGGGAAAGTACAATTTTCTTCATCTGTTTATGGATATGTTTTTGTTTATGGATATGTTTTTTGTGTTATAAAATGGGGTCATCCTGTCTTTACTTGTTTAATTTAACCTCGCATCGCGTTGATGAGTAAAATGGTGAAAGTGATGATGATAATCACCGCGATCATCTCAAAGATGAAATACCGATTCAGGTATTTTACAATATTTCTAAACATTGGTTTTTTCAATTTTAATTGGTGTTTGACCGTGGTTAATCATCGGTTTGAACTCGCAGGCAAAATTATATGAGTTGTTATATAGCTCGATTAAAAGAGGTTACAGGGATTTGGGATTTTAGTAACAAAACAGTGAAATTGGTTACAAAATGGGGGTGATGGGGTTACAAATCTGGTGCCTGGGTAGGGGGCAAACTCCAGTCTCTTTGATAATGCACCAGGAACGCGAGTCAATAAATAAACCTTCTTTTCAGGGCGCAGGTCTCCAACTTATTCATTATCAAAGGTTCAAGGCGTTATCGTTGGGTTGAATTAAGCCGGGACTTGTAATCCGGAGTATATACAGATTTTTTAAACCGGAGACGGATTCACCTTGTCATCACTTTTTCGTGATTGTGAAAACCTCGCGTATTCACTTGGGCTCAACCCAAATTGTTTCTTGAAACTTTTAGAGAAATAATGCTGGTCGGCAAATCCAACCTTTTCAGCCACTTCAGAGATGTTGATTTTTTGTTGTTCCACCATGTTAGCAGCGGTTTTCAGGCGGGTTGTCCTGATCAGGTCGCTCGGAGTAAGCCCTGTAATCGCTTTCAGTTTCCGGTATAGGTGAACCCTGCTCAAACCGACCTTTTCGCCTAACATGTCCACGTTAAATTCGCTATTGCCCATTTGGTCATGGATTACCTCCTGAATTTTTCTGATAAGTTGTTCATCGTATCCTGTAAGTTGTATCTCTTTTGGAGACACCATGAGTTGCTTGCTGAACTTCTCGCGAATCATCTGCCGGTTGGAAATCAGATTTTTGATTCTAAGTTCGAGTTCCCGCATGATAAATGGTTTACCGAGGTAATCATCTGCACCGGCTTCCAAACCTTTCAGGCGATCAATATCTTTGGTGCGGGCAGTAAGAAGGATAAGTGGAATGTGTGATAAACCGCGATCTTTTTTGATGGTTTCACACAGGCTAATCCCATCCATCTCAGGCATCATCACATCCGAAACAATTACCTCGGGGTTGTGTTTTTCCGCTTTTTCCAGTGCTCTTTTGCCGTTTTTGGCGGTTACAATTTTGAATCGTTTCTCCAGGTTGTCTCTAATATAATGTCTGAGTTCAGCATCATCCTCCACCAAAAGAATGACCGGTTTGTATTCATTTGTTGCCACATCTGCTTTTTTAATGGTCTCATCTTCCCGTATGATTGCTTCATAACCTTCCGGTACAGGTTTGCTGCTCAGGTGATTCATATCAGGTTTCCCTGAGGTAATTTCAAAAGGAATTTCAATGTGGAAAGTGGTACCTTCGTCCTCCCTGCTTTCCAGTTCAATGGTACCATTCATCAATTCAACCAACGATTGGGTCAATGAAAGACCAATACCGGTGCCTCCCTTTTCTTTTTCCTTATAGAATCGCTGAAATATTTTTTCTCTTTTTTCTGCCGGTATTCCCTTCCCACTGTCGGCAACCATCAGTTTAATTCTCATCTGCTGGTCAGTTGTATTGATGGTTGTCAGTTTTACCTTGATGTATCCTCCTGATTTGTTGAACTTTACCGCGTTAGATAAAAGGTTGTAAACAATCTTTTCTATCTTATCCCGATCCACCTCAAGCAGTTGTTCCTCCATTTCGTTGTGAAAAGTGAGTTCCAGTTTGTTTTTCTTTGCCATAGACTGAAAAGTATCACAGATATTGCCCACGAGAAGTTGCAGATGGGTTGGTTCGGGGTTAAGCTTCACGTTTCCTGATTCCAGTTCTCTGATTTCGAGAATCTGATTGACCAGCAGTTGTAATCGTTTGGCATTAAAATGCATGATCGAAAGCGGTTTACTCACTTCATCATTTCCCTGGCTTTTTTCCATTACCTGCTCCAGGGGATCTATGATGAGTGTAAGGGGTGTTCTGAATTCGTGCGATACATCTGTAAAGGATTGTAGTTTTACCCTGTGAATTTCCTCCAGTCGTGCATTTTCCAGTTCTTTGAACCGTATTTCATTGAGCATACGGGTATTGCGAAGTGCAAAATATCGCAGCAGCAAAATGCCGGCAACAATAAAAATAAAATAAATGATCATTGCCCACCAGGTTTCCCAGAAGGGTGGTTTTACTATGATGGTAAGGGTGGTGATGTTTTCGTTCCATTTCTTATCGTTGTTGGCTGCTCTAACCATAAAGGTGTAAGTGCCTTCCGAGAGGTTGGTATAATTGGCGGTACGTTTGTTTCCCACGTAGTTCCAGTTATCTTCCAGGCCGTCGAGTCGGTATTCATAGTGGTTTTGTTCAGGTTTGAAATAGCTAAGTGCGGTAAATCCAATTGTAAAAATGGATTGGTAATGTCTGAGTACAATGGTATCGGTGTTGATGATGTTTTTATCAAGAATGTTGTTGTCCTGGTGCGGGAGCACAGGTTCGTTAAACAAGTTCAGGGAAGTAATGCGAACCACCGGAATATGCTCATTTTCGATGATTTCTGAGGGATTGAATGAAATGAAACCATTGCTGCCTCCCAATAAAATTTCCTGGTTGTTTCGTTTAAAAAATGCTCCCTCGTTGATTTCCTTCAGGGGAAGTCCGTTTTTAAAATTATAGTTTCGAAACGACATATCGCCTTTATCGATCTTACTCATACCATTGATGCACATTACCCAAATAAATCCTTGTTCGTCTTCCAGTAGTCCCATTACCAGATTATTCTGTAATCCATCTGCGGTGGTAAAAGTTCTGAAGGTTTGCTTTTGCCGGTTGAAAAGTGCCAGGCCGCTGCCGTTGGTTGCTATCCAGGTATCTCCTTTTGAATCGGTGAATATATGATTTACATTGTTGCCGGGCAGGCTGGTGCTGTCGCCGGCAATGTGATGGTACTGAACGATCTGATTGTCGTTTTCATTGAAAATAACGATACCTTCTCCATGCGTTCCCATCCAGATGTTGCCAACAGGATCTTTCATCACCGACACCACGCGGATATTTTGCAGTAAACCATGCAATGTATCCATCAACGGGAATTGGACAAATTCTAAGGAAGCAATATCAAATTTGAATATCCCCCCGTCCTTATCGGTTGCCACCCACAGGTTGCCCAGGTTGTCGGAGCAAATATCATTGATACTGCTTTCTTTCAGAAAGTTGAAAGATGTATTTTGATTGGGAAAAGAGTTGAGTTGCCCTGAATACTGATTGTAGCGCTGCAGTCCGTTTTTGAAGGTACCTATCCAGATATCCCCATTGTTGCCTCTGGTCAATGATTTAATGGTACTGCCCATGGTGCCTTTAACAAGAGAGAAGTCGCCAGATTCAGGATCAAACTTGTTCAAACCGCCCCTTTCCGTGGCTATAAAAACCGGTCCGGTGTCATTTTCCGTGAAATCACTCACCACGTTGTGCGACAATGAGTTGTCGCTACCCGGAATGTGGTAGTAATGTATGAATTTTTGATTGTCTTTATCGTAATAGTTGAGACCTCCCATGTATGTTCCAATCCAAACCGACCCTTTACTGTCGGTGTACAGAGACCTGATGGAACCATGACTGAGCCCGCTTTTACGGGTAAAAGAGTGCAATATGGCACGATTGGTCTGCTCCCGGATGTCGTAAATATTCAGCCCCTGGAAAGTACCGATCCAAAGGAGATTATCAGATGTAACCACCATAGACCGGATATAGTCGTTGGTTAGTCTGATTCTGTTTTCGCTTTTCGAATTGATATGAAATGCATACCCGGTGTCGGGCAATATGCAATTGATACCTCCTCCATAAGTTCCTGCCCAGATTTTCCCTGAAAGATCTTCCACTACCGATTCCACTCTCTCATGTGATATAAAAAACTCTTCCTTTCTGTCGGGGTGATACAAAAATGATTGTCTGGTTTCATGATCATACATGAAAAGACCTTCGGTGGTACCGGCCCATAGATTTTTCCTGCTGTCCTGGAACAATTCAATCACGTAATTTTTATCCACGTAATCAACCCAGGAGTGATGCTCCGGTTTGCTGATTTTTCCTTGTTTTTCATCGAGAATAAACAATCCATCCTTGGTTCCAATCCAGAGTAACCCTGTATGATCGATGAGCACTTGGCTAATCATAGGATCGATACGGTCAGTGTCCAAGAAAAAGTTTTCAAACCCTGTTTTATCCGGGTTATATCTGCTCAATCCTGAATTGGTGGCAATCCAGATATTTCCTGCATCATCTCCGGTTATGTCGTTGATATAATTTTCAGGGAGTGAAGTTGAATCGCCCGGGATGTTACGAAATGTCTCGAATTCGTAACCATCAAAGCGGTTTAAACCATCGCGTGTGCCAAACCACATAAATCCATGGTTGTCCTGATAGATGGAAAGTACAGTGCTTTGCGATAATCCCTGTTCAATACCATAATTTATCAATTGTAGTTTTGTTTCAGGATTGCCAAAATTCTCTTCTGAGAATAATAGGAAACATGAAAAACTTATTGTGAATATAAAAAATGTTCTTCTCATGATACAGATCCTGGAAAAAAGATTTGTGTTTTTATTCCTCAAAGATATCAATGTTTGTTCAATAGGGTGGGTTCGTTATATTGGGTTAACATTCAGGATGAAAAAAACGCCAGCGTTTGAAAACTGCTGGCGTTTTTATCTTTCACAGGTAGTATTTGCGATGTCTTGCTAACCCTGTTTCCTGTCAGTCTCTAACGTTTGTTTTCTGCTTTATGCTGTTTCATGAAAGCAGTTGTTCTGGTATATTTAACACAAATCCTTTACGGTAGTAAGAATATTGATTTTTCAGAATGTTGCAAATTCTGAACCCGGGTATTACAAACCAGGCACCTATCATTAAAGACATCCTCTATTTAGATGCTGTTTCTTCTTTCTCTTCTTTCTCTTCTTCCTGTTCCCCTTTCAGATATTTATCCAAAAAAGTGAGGATTTGTCCGTATCCTTCTATCTCATTTTCTTTCTTACGAAAGCCGTGTCCTTCATCTTCG
>CAYPFV010000092.1:0-12847 GCA_964410015.1 uncultured Bacteroidales bacterium | reverse complement strand
TCGTCGTGTGGCGAATTTTAATCATCCAGGTGTGTGTCAAAAACTTTGTCATGGCCCGGTTCATTTGTCTGCTTTTTTCAACTGTTAAACTTCGCTTGAGTTACCTTTTCATTTGAATGATTTTAACAATTCAAAACTAAATATATTCTTAAAGTCATGTTTGTTTTTCCTGATTAGAAAGATTCAGAATAATGACTATCTTTGCCACGTTATTGATTACGGGTTTTCGTTAATCGTGTCTTTAACATACTGACAAGCAATGATTTAAGGCATATTTTTCTACTGGAATTTTATTTTTCCATCTTTTTATAACTTTAGTTGAACCGAGCCATGACAAAGTTTCTGACACACACGCACATGATTATAATGCGGGCATGTAAAGCATGCAGTCAGACTGTTGGCGAGCTCCATCTGACCTATTTAATCAAATTATAAACAGATGAAAAGCGTTGGGTTATAAAAGAAAAAGGATTTGTCTTCTCCCATATAATTTTCTGATGCAGAAATATTTTTTCACGAAGCGAGATAAGTACGTAATCTATCCAAAACAGTTGAGGATGATTATAGAATTGATGAGCTTATGCCTGAAAAGTATCATTTTTCATGCCCCTGAAAAAAACGGGTTGTGTTGCTATGATAAATTCGGGATTTATTCAAAATAACCTATTTATTTAATTAAACTATTTACAAATCATTATTTTATGGATACGAAAAAAAGGTTAGTTCTGCCCCCGGAGGCTGATCATTTAATTAAGGATGCCCCTTCTTTTAAGGTTTTTGATACAGTAGAGCAATTGGCAGATGCCTCTGTAAATGGCCCCGGCAGCAACTATTTTGAAGTTAAGTACAATGTAGAAGGAAAAGGTGAAATAACAGAAGTCATTGTTCACAGGGTAACCAATGGTATTTCTGCTAATTATGTTGATCCTTATATGCGTCGTCGCGACCCGGATACAATGGCTATAGGCGACTGCAAACCTTCTGATCAGCCCAGGTTTAAAGACAGATTTGGTTATTCTTTTGATAAACTGCGCAAGGAAACCTTTGAGTGGATGGAAAAACAAAATCTGGCAGCTTTTTATTTTCAGATAGGAAACCTCGATAACCCTGAGTATGGTTTGGCTATTGTTCCCGACAATGCAGGATTTTTTGCTATGGGACTGGCTATGCTGCAAAAAGTAGTTCCGCAGGATACCATTCCTGAAGGAAAAGTAATCAAGGCGGTAATGTATATTGCACCACCATTTCGTCATACACACCTGGACGGAAAACAGGTAGTTGTGCATAACCGGTGTGAAAAAGTATATGAAATATTTTCTTATAATTTATATCCGGGGCCCAGTGCCAAAAAAGGGATTTATGGAGTGATTCTAAGCATGGGTGAAGATGAAGGATGGTCTACAGCGCACTGCTCTGGTGTTGAATCGATAAGTCCTTACGACAATATTACACGTTTTATGCACGAGGGTGCCAGCGGTGGAGGTAAAACCGAAATGCTACAGCATATTTTACGATTACCAACTGGTGAGGTGCTTATTGGTAAAAACCTGCAAACAGGTGAAACACGTAGCATCACCGTACCACGTTTTTGTGAAATAAGACCCATTTGTGATGATATGGGCATGGTTCACCCAACGTTTCAGACCGGAAGCAAAAGACTCAGGATACAGGTTGCCGAGAACGCATGGTTTGTAAGAACTGATAACATTCTGGAATATGGTTCTGATCCTAATCTTGAAAAGATTACAATCAACAGCAAAAGACCATTATTATTTCTGAATATTGATACCAATCCTGGTGGTACTGCTTTGATATGGAATCATATTGAAGATGCCCCGGGCAAACGTTGCCCCAACCCCAGGGTGGTAGTGCCCCGCGATTCTTTCCCCAATGTTGTGAACGAACCTGTTTCTATCGATGTACGTAGCTTTGGTGTACGAACTCCCCCATCCACTGCAGAAAAGCCAGGATTTGGAATTTTTGGACTTTTCCATCTTCTTCCTCCAGCTCTTGCATGGGTCTGGAGATTGGTTTCGCCACGCGGACATGCCAACCCCAGCATCGTTGATCAGGGTGGTATGCAGAGTGAGGGTGTTGGTTCTTACTGGCCATTTGCTACAGGTGAAAAGGTAACGCACTCAAACCTGCTGCTCGAACAAATTTTGGAAAATACCATCACACGTTATGTAATTACTCCAAACCAACACGTAGGGATATGGAAAGTAGGTTTTATGCCCCAGCTGCTGATGCGCGAATATCTTACCCATAGAGGAAATTCCAGATTCAGGGCTGACCAGTATCAGGCTGCCAGATGTCCGCTGCTAGGATACGAACTTAATTATCTTACCATTGAAAATGCAAAGATTCCCTCACGTTTTCTGAAGGTTTACAAACAACCGGAAGTAGGCTTTGAAGGATACGATAAAGGTGCAGAAATGCTCTATGATTTCTTTAAAAAAGAGTTGCCTCAGTATCTTGTACCTGGTTTATCTGCTTTGGGTAAACGGATTATTGAAACGTGCCTTGATGGTGGCTCTGCAGAAGATTATGAAAATCTCATCAAAAAAGGATAAATTTTTCTTGTGCTGATTCGAATTAAAAAACCCGGTATTCTTTGTTTTACCGGGTTTTTTTTTATGTTCTTCATGATGTGTGGAAAGATGTTTATTTATCTGATTTCTTTTTTAGCCAATGCTGCTCACCAACCTGCACAACAATAATTGTATCTAATAGCGGCTCCCTATGATTTTTTTAATAGAAAAATAATATCAGGGAACGAATAATACACAAAAAGTATTTTTGCGGATTTTCACATAGCAGAAAAACACCTACCGTTATTTAATAAACAAAATATTCTTTTGCTTTTTTAGCAAACCGTTCTGATTCTTCATTCCACATATCCAGAATGTCTTCGACCAGGAAATTTTCCTGAAAAGTTTTTCTGATCTTATCTGTACCCGATACTTTATCAAACATTTCCAGTCGTTCGGGAGCCAATTCAAAAACGTTATAATCGGGATATAACTTATAAATTTCCTGTATCACATAAAACTGAATAATCGAAAGATTGGATTTGACAACATAAGGAATATGTACCTGCACACCTCCAAGGTCTTTGCCTTTGAGATCTGTATAATAGGGACGGTAATGGATGGGACGGAACTGTACTCCGGGAAGTTTTAACTGATTAAGGTTTTCAGCAAGTGTTTCGGGGTCTTTAATCCAGGCTGCACCAAATACCTGAAAAGGGAGTGTATATCCAACTCCGATATTGATGCTATAAAGTTCCCCTATTATTCCGGATACAGGATAAAAATAAGCTGACTGGTATTGCGGGATGTGCGGGGAAGACATTACCCATGGTAATCCGGTATCTTCAAATGCCATGCGCCGTTCCCATCCTTTCATGTTGATTACGGTTAGTTTAGCTTTAACACCGTCTGCCAGCAATCCTTCATTGTTGATAAAGGTTGCCAGTTCGCCCACAGTAAATCCATGAACATAGGGTATTGGAAATTGGCTGACAAAAGACTCAAATTCTTTTTCAACCAATGGGCCTTCAAATTTATAACCTCCCAGTGGATTTGGCCGGTCGAGCACCATAAATTCAATATCATTTTCAGCAGCAGCTTCCATAGCCAATCCCATAGTACTAATGTAGGTATAAGATCTGGAACCAATATCCTGAATGTCGTAGATCAATATGTCAATATCCTCAAGCATTTCCGGTGTTGGTTTGCGGGTGCTTCCGTAAAGGCTAAACATGGGGATGCCGGTTTTTGTGTCGTAGTCATTGCCAACAAGATCGCCGGCACTGTAATTGCCACGTACGCCATGTTCCGGTCCATATAAAGCAACCAGTTCGAAATTGTCTGCTTCTGCCAAAATATCAATGGTTGATTTCAGATTTCTGTCAACACCTGTAGGATTGGTGATCAGTCCAACACGTTTTCCCAATAGAGGTTCAAATTTTTTTTCGCGTAGTACTTCAATACCCGTTTTTACCTGGGCTTGCAAAGGAAAGATCATAGTAAGTACAACACAACAAATAACTATTTTTTTTAGAGTTTTCATGAACAAAGGGTTTGTGTAATTAAAGTTAAAGCAAGGTTTTTAAAAATTTTCTAAAACAAAAATAATTAATTTTCATCAAAAACCTCTTGCCAAAAACCCAAAATGATTTTTATTCTCAAAACATTAATCGTATGTTTTCATATTGATAATATTTCCGTTTTCAAATTCAACTCTTTTGATACGTTTTCCTTGTTGGTTGTAGATAGTCCACCTTCCTTGTTTTACACCTTCCTGGTAACTGCCTTTTTCCTGTATCTCTCCATTTTGGTAAAAAGATGTGAATTGGCCATGCATCCTGTTGTTTTTAAACTCCATCTGTCTGATCTTTTGCCCTCTATCATCATAAAAATACCACATTCCGGTTTTCATATCCTCCAGATATGAACCTTCTTCCATGATGTTTCCGTTGACGTAATAGTTTGAGAAACTTCCGTTTAACATACCTTCGTTATAGTGTGCAACTCTTTGAATATTTCCGTTTTGCAACCAGTTTACAGATTTTCCTTCTCGCAAACCGTTTTTATAGTTTACTTCATATTTTTTTTGTCCGTTTTCGTGCCATCCTTCCCATAAGCTATCCATTTGTGCTTTATCAAACCAACCCCTGTCTTTTTTTTGTCCGTTTTCGTACCAGCTTGTCCAAAGTCCATGCTCCTTGTCATTTTCAAAAGGGCCTTCATGACTTTTTCTGCCGTTTTCATAAAGGGTTGTCCAAAGTCCGTTTCTCTTTCCTTGTTCTATGTGGCCAAATCTTAATTTTTCTCCGGTAGTGTAAAAATAGGTCCATTCTCCTTGCTGAATGCCTTTTTCGAAGTCTCCTTTACTGGAAACTTTGCCATTCGGAAAATAATATATCCATGTACTATCCTGCAGGTCTTCAACCGTTTTTCCCTCCATCTCTTTGTTTCCGTTTTCCGTCCACCAGGTAGCATATCCATGGAGTTTGTTGTTTTTATAATAGCCTTTAAATTTTTCATTACCGTTTTCAAAGAATTCACGGCTGCTTCCGTGTTTTTTATCCTGATGAAAGTTTGAAATTTCTTTTGTTTGCCCGTTTTCATAATAATATTCCCATTCTCCCTGTTTCATTCCCTTTCTGACAGGTCCTTGCATTTCCAGTTTTCCACCGGGGTACCATGTTTTGCTTATTCCTTTGTTGTGTTGTATTTGTGCCCATTTTTGTCCATCTTCGAACCAGTATTGCCAAAGACCTACTTTATCGCCGTTTTCATACCATCCACACGACCATAATTGGCCGGAATTGTAATAATACTTGTATTCTCCGTTTTTTGCATTTTTTTCTTTATATCCTTCTTCCTTCAGGTTGCCGTCAGGGTAAAATGCAATGAATTCTCCGGTGTCATAATCCTGGTTATGAGTAAGCACTCCTTTATTATCAAAGAATTTCCAAATCCCTGATCTGTTGTTGTTTTCATAAACACCTTCTGCTCTTTTTTCGCCATTTGGGTGAAGGTAAATCCATTGACCAGTTTTTCCGTTGTTATTCCATCCTCCGGTAGCACTTACGCTTCCATCATCATGAAATTCGGTATAAATACCTTCATCGAGGTTAACTTCATGGGTTTTGATACTGTCGCCACTAAAAAACGTCCAGGTTCCGGTTCTGTCTCCCATATCATAGTTACCCTGTTGACGCAAAGTCATATCCTGGTCGTAATACTTCCAGAAACCATCTTTCATGCCTTCACTGTAAGGGCCCTGTCCCATTAAATCACCATCCTGCAGTCTAACGGAAGGGGTTTGGGCTTCGGAAAAAATACTCAGAAAGAAAAAGAAAAAAAGAAAAAATGTGATTCGTTGTGTAGATACAAAATTTATAAGCATTTTGGTAAACTGTTGGTTTTTGGTTTATTTGTTTTATTGACAAAACGATAGCTACGCTATGTATATTTTTATCTGAGAATATCTTTTTTCATGTTTAGTGTTACTTTGGTGTTGTTGCTTCTGTAATCGAAGAGCAAATCGCCGGTTTTTCGGTATAACCTGATGTAATTCAGAGGATACCAAACAACCATCTTGCCAACTTCAATCCGGGATAGAATATCGATTTGTTCATCCATATTTGCAAGGCTAACAATACGTATGGTAGATTTATCTTTGATGCGTAGTTTGTCAAAATACACATCCTCGCCGTTTTCTGTTCTGATTTCAATTACACCTGATGTATTTTTAAGGAAATAAATTTTACCAATGTTTTTAAACGTTTCGGGGAAGTTTCTTGAAAATGCCGGATTATATTTTTTAATGGCTTGTTGTGCAGCGGTACCTGGAAACACGGTTCCGTCTGCTTTGGCAAGATTGATAGCGGCAAATAAACCCGCTACAGAAGTTTCTACATCTTGATTGATCATTTCCCTGTTTTTATTGATAAGCATATCGGTATAATTCACTGACCCACCACTGGCAGTTTGTGGAGCACTTTCCACTGAAAGTCCGCTGGTAGTTCCAAAAGTACCTGTGAGTATTACACCGGCATCCCCATCATTGTAAAGACCGCTTAACCTTTGCCGTGGATCGTTGTAGAACTGAACACGGGTTGTTTTCCCATCAGGATCCATATGTAATGCATAAGCCACTGCATGATCTGTATTTACTGCATTAAAATTTGCTTTTTCTGCCCAGATCAATCTTCCCTGCGGACGAAAAGCCGCTACAAAAACGTCTTTTTTATCCTTTTGATTTTTTAGATTTCTTCCTTGTATGGTCAGGTCATCAGTAAATGTACCTGCTATAACAACCTGGTTTCCGGAGTCTATGACCAGAGAAAACCCCATGGTATTGTTTGTTGATTTCAGATGATGCGCCCAGAGTATTTCCATGTTATGATTCAGTGCTGCGACAAAGCCTTGTTTGTTTTCACTTTCAGAGACAAGACGAGTTTTGTCATCTCCAAATTGATGGGTAAAATAACCGGTAATGAAAATATTTCCTGATTCATCGGTTGCCATATCCTTAAAGTTGTTACCTCTGAATCCTCCATATTCAAATACTTTATTCCATACTTTATCCGATAGTTCATAAAAATATTTTTCGGCATCCACGATCCAGGAGGTAGGCGTAATATTTGCATAATCAGGCATGGTGATACCGAGAGGAGCATTGATGAATGTAGGGTCTGCCACAACAAATTCTTTACCGTCTATCATCACATAATCTCCCGGGGGATTTCCGTTTTCAAAATGTACAGCGGTAGCCAGATGCTCAGGGTATAAGAGAGCTGCCACTTGTTTATTGGCAAAATTTCTTACCAGCCAGGCAAATAATACTGTCCTGTCGTCACAATCGGAGTAGGCATAATGAAGCACTTCATCTGGCAACATATACCTTTGCCCTCCAAAATGCTCAATATCAGTTTTGTATTCGAAGGATGTTTGCACCATGCGAAGCAGGAAATTTACTTTCCGGATATCGTTCATGTTTTCCAGAAGAGGTGCAATTGCATTTTCGCATGACTGCACAAAAGTATTGGAGGCATCGGCGTCGAGATAAATATTCATATGTGCCTGGGGTTGGTCGGCGAGTACCTTTATCAAAATGGGGTCGTACTGTAAGGTAAATTCATAGTCATTTTCATCAAAAGTAAAAGCGATTGTTTTTTCTTTTCCTTCCGGGGCAAAGTCAGGGGTTTTGTAAAAATTCATGTCAAAATCTTTAAAAGCACCCTTCATGCTTTCAGCATATGTATATACCTGTTTGTTCTCACTTCCTCCGAACATGTAATATGTTTTTTGATCAAGATCGATACGGGGTGTGTTGTAAACGATGTTGCTGAAGGGCATGAGTAAAACCAGTTGGTCGTCCTGTCTTGCCAAACGAATATCGTATCCGGCTTGTAAAAGCAAAAACCAGGTGTACAGTTTTGTTTCCTGTTTGCTGTCTTTGGCCAATTGAGCAGACAAATTGTGTGTAAGTACGTATAATGCCCAATCGTTCATGCCGGTTTCTTCAGCGGTCTCAAGAAGGCTGATCAGAGTGGGGGTATAGTTTTTTTCTGCTACGGTTGTAAACCACTGAGAAATATGTTCTTCAGTAATGTCCGTAGTTCTTACACCAGGTAGCGATCTGTCAACTTCGACGCTGAAGTTTTGACCATAGAAGTAAACATTCATTTGTGGGATATGTTGCCTTTCAGATTCTTTGGGTAGAATGGTTATGGGAGGGGTGAATTTTTCTTTTAGCGGTATGGATGCGGATGAAGGTTTGATGCGGTCTATGGCAATATTTTCTCTTTCCTCATGTTTGTTTTGTTGATAATCGGGAATTACTTCAGGTTTGGGATCTGTTTTGGGTAGGGCAGCTTCTTTTGTCTGCCTTTTTTCCCATTCTTGTTTCAGGTATTCGGCATATTCACGATTGCGTTGTTCAACATAATCTTCAAAATCTTTTTTCATGGCCTGCATTACGCTATCGCGTTGGTTCACAAAGTTTTTGAAGTCTTGATCCTGTTGTTTTTTGTATTCTTCAAAACTTACGTTTTGTGCAAAATTCATCAAAGGGAACAACATTGCAATCAACAGGCAGATGATGAGTTTTTTTTTCATAGTACTTTTTTATTTACGTAAACACTCCGTTCGAAGCACGCCTATTTTACGAGGATTCGTTTGAGCGGTGCCCTTTTGTTGAAGAGGTAAATTTAAGAAAAAGTTAGTAGAAAGTGGGCTAAAAAAGTGATTTAAATAGATTAAAAATCAGGATTTAACCTTTTGAGTATTACCCAGCTCATGAGTCCCATACCTGTTTTGAGAGCGTATTCATCTGGATGAAAAGTTGATGTGTGTACATTGGTAGTTGGGGTTTTGTGGTTGTATACGCCAAGGCGGTAAAAGCATGCTGGTATTTCATGTGAATAAAAGGCAAAATCTTCGGCAGTCATAGAAAGATCGAGTTCTACAATATTTTCTTTTCCCAGGTATTGTCTGGCACATAGGCGGAAATGTTCTGCCAGTTCCAGGTTATTACTCAGGAATGGATAACCTTTTTCGATTCTCACCTCGCATTTAGCACCCATAGCATCAGCTGTACCAGATGCAATGGATATAATCTTTTGGTGTACTTCCTTTCTCCATTGTTCGTCAAAAGTACGGAAAGTTCCATCGATGGTTACTTCAGAGGGAATGACGTTCATCCTGCCGTTGGCGATCATCTTTCCGAAAGAGAGCACGGTAGGAATCCAGGGTTTTGCATTTCTGCTGACGATCTGCTGCAAAGCAACAACAATATGCGATGCAATGAGGACTGTATCGCTGACAAGATGAGGTGTGGCAGCATGTCCGCCTTTACCTTTAACAGTTAAATATATTTCATCAGAAGAAGCCATATACATTCCATTTTTGATTCCCACTTTCCCTGTTTCAATTTGAGGTGCTACATGTTGCGCGAAAATACCTTTGGGTTCGGGGTTTTTTAAAACCCCTTGTTCAATCAGCAACCGGGCGCCACCCGGGTAACTTTCCTCAGAAGGTTGAAAGATGAATTTAATTTTTCCACCCCACTTTTTTTTCACCCTGTTGAGAATTTTTGCTGTTCCCAAAAGCGATGCCATGTGCATATCATGCCCGCAGGCATGCATCACACCCTTATGAACCGATTTAAAATCTATATCGTTCTCTTCCTGTATTGGCAGAGCATCCATGTCTGCTCTTAGTGCCAGTACCTTGTCTGACGGTAGTTCTCCTTCGAGGATAGCCACTACGCCTGTTTTTGCTACTCCGCAGGTGTATGAAATGTCTTCTTCTTCCAATATTTTACATATGAATTCAGAAGTTTTAAATTCTTGAAGCGAAAGTTCGGGGTATTTATGCAATTGGCGTCTGATATCACGGATTTCCTCAAATAGTTCTTCAGAAAGGGATTTTATTTTGTCAATCATATACATTTTGTTTTTCCTGTTTCTTTTGATAGCTAAAGTAGACAAATAGATGCAAAACGATAACCTCATCCAAATTTAAAGGTTGAAAAATATGTTTTTATGTCTTATAAATGTTAAAATAAAAAATATATTTCCGGAAATGAAAAATGAAATAAAAAGTTGTCAGCTGTTTTTACTTGTATACCTTAAAAATTGGTTTAAATATATGAAAGAAATTTGTTTTTTTTAGATTTTTAAAACCATGTCAATTGTTAATTACTTTCAGATTGTTAAACTGTTTTGTTTTTATGTTTTTAGCAACAATTGTTTTCCTACCTTTGGCTCTGAATTTTACGCTTGTTTAAAACATTTACTTTTTATGAACAACCAGATAAAATTTCACAAAACAAGCGGAATGTGATGCTAGCCATGGTTTTCATAAGTTTCTAATACTATATTATAAATTATGTCATTTAAAGAATTAAAGATCGGCGGGTTAACGATTCCTGTTCCGGTTATACAGGGAGGCATGGGAGTAGGTATTTCATTGTCGGGTTTGGCTGTATCAGTTGCCAACCAGGGAGGAGTAGGCGTTATTTCTGCCGCAGGTTTAGCATTGGTGCATCGCAATAGTTCGGTTGGTTATCTTGATGCCAGTATAGAAGGGTTGCGAAAAGAGATCAGAACAGCCAAAGAAAAAACCAGGGGTATCATAGGTGTGAATGTAATGATGGCCATGACCAATTTTGCTGATCTTATCCGTACTTCGATTGCTGAAAAAGCAGATATTATTTTTTCAGGTGCAGGTTTGCCCCTGGATCTTCCAAAATTTTTGATGCCCGACAGTGTCACCAAACTGGTTCCTATTGTTTCGTCGGGCAGAGCAGCCAAGATCATTTGCGAAAAGTGGAAATCGCTTTTTAATTATTTACCCGATGCCATTGTTGTGGAAGGACCCAAAGCAGGCGGTCATCTGGGTTTTAAAAGGAATCAGATAGATGATCAGCAATACAGCTTAGAAGAATTGGTTCCGCAGGTTGTGTCAACAGTGAAAGTTTTTGAAGATAAATGTGATTGCAAAATTCCAGTAATTGCCGCTGGTGGAATTTATAATGGAAAAGACATTTATAACATTATGAGCAAAGGTGCCAGCGGTGTGCAAATGGGTACCCGTTTTGTAACAACCACTGAATGTGATGCCTCTGATGCTTTTAAGCAATCTTACATTGATGCTGAACAGCAAGATATAGAGATCATTAACAGTCCGGTTGGAATGCCGGGACGAGCAGTCAAAAATAATTTTATCAACAAGGTGAAGGAGGGATTGAAAACACCTGTTAAATGTCCGTTTCATTGTATAAAATCCTGCAATGTATCCAGTAGTCCTTATTGTATTATCAATGCTTTATATAGTGCATACAAAGGAAATATGAAAAGCGGTTTTGCATTTGCCGGGAGCAATGCATATCTGGCTACCCGTATCATTTCGGTGAAAGAGGTTTTCCATGAATTAATCGACGAATTTCGGGAGGCTGTTTCCCTTTCCGAATCAAATAAATAAATATAAAACAAATGACACACTAATAATTGCCCGGGAATAAAGTTGATTATCTCAAACTCAAAACCCAAAAACTTCCGGGACTAAAAGGAGGACGGAATCTGATTAACCAGGTGTTTGGTTTGTGACAAAGTTTAACAATTTTATCTCCTGTTTATTTAATCTGTTTAAAAAATCAGGCAATTCATCTGTTAAGCCTTTGCTGTTTTCTCATTTTTTTAATTAGTTTTTTACTCTCAAGCAATTCTGTATTTAGTTTTGCTGATTTCTTCCTGAATTTACTTCTGTCTTGTCGTAATAATTCCATTTCTCTTTTGATCCGTATATTCTCACCCAGCGTTTCCAAAAGTTTTAACAACCAGGCATTTTCTGGTTTTTTCACAATCAGGGGCTGCAAAGACGGATGAAAGTTTTTTCCTGTGCAAACAACCGCCAATCCTTCGCTGTAGTGAAATTCGAATGAAGGAAAAAGGTTTTTGATCTCTTCATAAAACTTCCATACTCCAAAGTCTCTTTTCCTTACCCTTGTATCGTGCAAAAGTATAATCCCTTCCTCAGACATTTTGGGTAGCCAACTTTCAAAATCATGTTTTACCGCGCCGTAGGTATGGGTTCCGTCAATATGGAGCAGATCGATACTGTTGTCGCGAAAATCAGGAAGTGCCTGGTCGAAAGTCATTCTCTTCAGGGTTGAAAAATGGCTAAATTCTTTTTCATTGATTCTGCTGACCCGTTCAAAAACATCATTTTTATAATTTCCGACATGTATGTCGCCTTCCCATGTATCAATGGCATAGCATTTTGAAGGTATTTTCATGTCTTTTACAGCCTGACAGAAGGCAAAGTAAGAGTTTCCGCTGTATGTGCCAAGTTCTGTGATCAAAGCGGGTTGAAGGGTTTCAACAAGAAAAAATGCAAACGGAATATGTTGAATCCATCCGTGCGGATTATCTAGATAGCGAGGATGTTCTAAGAAATAATTTTGCCCAGTCATAAAATAATGATGGTTTTGGAAAAGGATTAAGGATCAGATGCAAAATTACCAAAACATTCACCAGGATTGAAAAATTCCATGAAGACATAAATGATGTTCTCCCTTCTTCCATACAACAAAATTATCGTTTATGAAAACACGTTTGTCATATTAAAATATATATGTAACATTTATTATAGTTATAGGAATAAACAGGGAAAGTGCTATTTTAATTTCTTCGGAAAGAAGGTTATATTAGAAAAGTAGAGTAAACCAAAAATTTTCAGTTTACTCCACTTTCAATGCTCATGTGAAAAAAATGCTCATGTGAAAAACATGTGTGCTTATTTCACCAAAATTTTTCCACTTTTGG
>CAYPFV010000091.1:0-12973 GCA_964410015.1 uncultured Bacteroidales bacterium | reverse complement strand
TTTTGATGGATGAACCCTTTGGCGCGCTGGATAATATTACCCGGCGTCATCTGCAGAATGAGGTGAAAGAAATGCATCAGAAAACAGGATTGACCTTTGTTTTGGTTACCCATGATATCAGAGAAGCTTTCTACCTGGGGTCAAAGGTAGCCATCATGAATCATGGCACCATTGAACAGTTTGACACCCCTGATAAGATACAGCATAATCCGGCCAATTCATGGGTCAGCAATTTTACTCAACAAATTTGAGTCTTCTTCAAAAATTCAACCTTGTGGATAGCAGACATCATTGGTTTTTCGCCAATATCATTCTGAATCCGATCCATATCAGCCGCAAAATCCCCGTTATTACATAAAAAACAGCAGCTACCAGTAAAACATAATGAAATTGAGTAAAAATTTCAATAGCAGGAGTTTTGAACATTATGATTCCTATAATATTAAAGATAAATGCTGCGCCCAGGCAAATAAGGAAAACGATCAGCTCACGTTTTTTTTGTTGGGATGTTATGATGGTGTCTTTAAACATTTTTATCTGTATTTTAAACAAAATTTTTTATTAATTGAAAAACAAACCATATTTTCCGCAATCGCACCTTTTAAAGAAAAAGACATGGAAAATATTACATAGCCAGTCCTTTGGGCCAATATGTAATTTCATCATTCATCATGGCTTCAAAACCCATGAGGGTAGCAATGGAGGAATAGAAACCCTGCTGGGTAATGAATGGGTCTATCCTGTTGTTTCTGACATCCGAAACAAATGATTCCATTTGCATTTTTGTGCCATCGTCTTCCATCACTTCATCAATAATCCAGTTTCCTTTGCGGCTAACGGCAGAGTCCGGAACCCACGTGGCGCCTCCTATCGGAACAGCATCAAATAATTGATGTTCCAGATGGTTGATAAGTGAAAGGATGCCAGGGGCTGGTGGCGGAAACTCTTCCCACATTTTACCACCTTCCAGCTCCATGGTTCCTTTAGACCCTTGTACTTGTATCTCTAAACCATAGTGCTTGTTGCTGATCAGCGAATCATAAACCAAATGCGAACCACCTGGATATTTATACACCAGGTTTACGTTGTCATAAACTTCTCTGCCATCTTTCCAGTAATTGATGCTACCGGTGCCCCATACCGATTCAGGATATTCATTATAAATCTGATTGGCTACCTGTATATGGTGGCAGGCAAGTTCGGTCATCAATCCCCGGGAATAGTCGTGGTACATCCTCCAGTTGATCTTTCTTTCAAACTCCGGAGAAGGAACCGGACGACGCCAGTCGTTGTTTCTGTGCCAGTAAGCTCTGATCTGGGTTATTTTGCCAAATTTGTCTTCTTTGATCATTTGATATGCCTTATGATACTTGATGTTGAAAAGGCGCTGATGACCAATATATAATATTTTGTTTGTTCGTTGATGCGCTTTTACCATGTCATTGCATTCTTCATAGTTCATTCCCATGGCTTTCTCACAAAAAACATGTATTCCTGCTTCAAGGGCGTCAACAGTTTGCTGAGCATGAACATGCAACGGAGTAGCGATCACTACTGCATCCAGGTCTTCTTTTTCATACATTTCACGGTAATCAACATATCCGCGTGCATCAGGGCCCAGTAATTGCTGCGCTTGCTCAAAATGGGGTGGGTAGTCCTCGCAAAAGCAGCAAATGTCGAGGTTGGGAATATCTTTCAGCAAAATGTGCAGATATTTCCCTCTGGAACCTACACCCAGAATCGCTAATTTAACAGTCTTGCTGCTTTCCTGTGCTCCCAGGGTTTTGATCCAGGGCATCTGGGTTAATAGCATCGACGAACCTGCAAGTAGCGAAACTGTTTTAATAAATTCTCTTCTTTCTATTGATTCTTTCATTTTAAAGTGTGGTATTTATATGTTATAATTGGCTCTTCATTCTTATATTCAATGATAACGGCACGGTATCCCTCAAAATTTTGCATGATCTGGTCTCTTTTTTCCGGATGCGCACACGCCAGGGAGGTGCTTAAAACCTCGGTAATCAAACCTTTTTCTCCGGCAACAGCGCATTGAAAATATCCGTTAATTTCTCTTCCTGTCAATGGATCTATGATGTGCGACCTGCCATATTTTTCCATGTTTTCAGGCGTCGTGCCTGATACTGAAATGCATTCATCTTTCAGATCAAATACAAACACATTTTCCGCAGGAAGAAAAAGATGGGCAATACCGGTTTTCCAGGTATCGCTGTGGGGATGTTTTCCGTGGGCAAGGATAGAACTGTTGCCAAAACTCACAAAAGCATGGTCTACCTGATAACTGTTCAGTATAGTTTTCACCTCATCCAAGGCTTTCCCTTTGCCAAATCCATCACTGTCAACAGATACATCCGATGATAAAAATTGTACAGTATTTTTTTCTTTATCAAGTTCTATTTTTTCGTTTACCTTCAGTGAATCCGTTACAGCAACTTCTGTATCTTTTACTTTGACCTCTTCCTTATTTTGGTTGTTTCGGGAATGGGTTTGCTTGCCCATGGTGAAATCAAAATAACCCAAAGTTTTATCTGACAAATCCAACAACTCCGATAACATTTCCATGATTTCTCTGTCTGCCTTTTGAGGACGTGCAAACGCATAACTGTTAAGAACAGACAGGGTGCTATCTGATATGTAGTTGCTGAGTTTGTTCTCCAATCTGTTGAGTTCTGCTTTGATGACGGCAAATACGATGTCGGCACTATCTTGCGTGCATCCGGGCAGCACTATATCAAAACGGGTGCCCATCGACAAAAAATTTCTGTAAGGAGTGGTGTATTGCATACGTTTGCGAATTTAATAAAAAAAAATCTTTTATTGTTCACGAATGCTTACTTTATGTTGTTAAAAAAATAACATCAGGGTTTGGTTGCTAAAAACAGGCAATCCTGAAAAAATGAATACTAAAAATATGATCGGAAATTTACCATTGAAAATCAAAATAAAATTGATCTTCTTCAACTATCCCTATATTTGCAGTTGAAAAAATTTTGAATCATCTTCCAAAAAATATTCTAAACCTGAAATTATGAACAAGATAAAAACAGCCATTGCATCATTTGGTATGTCAGGAAAAGTTTTTCATGCTCCCCTCATTCATACCCATCCATCTTTTGAACTTTCTGGTATATTGGAAAGAACTAAAAATGAATCCCGTAAATTATATCCTCAGGCGAAAATTTACCGTAAGTATGATGATATCTGCCGCGACGATGAAATTGAACTGGTAGTGGTAAATACACCTGACCATCTGCATTTCGAGATGTGTAAAACAGCACTTGAGCACCGAAAGCATGTCGTTTGTGAAAAACCTTTCACGCTTCATTATAAAGAAGCCATGCAGCTGATTGAACTGGCTGAAAAGCAAAACCTGAATCTCAGCGTTTTCCAGAATCGCCGGTGGGATGGTGATTTTCTTACCATTCAAAAGATACTCCGGGAAGGTTTACTCGGGAGACTGGTTTTTTACGAAGCGCATTTCGACCGGTTCAGGAATTTTATTCAGCAGGGAACATGGAAGGAAGACGCCGGGCTGGGTACCGGAACACTTTATAATCTTGGTTCTCATCTCATCGATCAGGCATTGGTTCTGTTTGGAAAACCGGTTTCGGTTACTGCTGATATTCGGGCCTTGAGAGAGGGAAGTGATATTGATGACATGTTTGAGATCTGGATGAACTACCCGGATGTAAAAGTGACCGTAACAGCTTCTTATCTTGTGCGCGAGCCGGGTCCGCGCTATCTTTTGCACGGCACGCAGGGAAGTTATCTGATGGGATCCATTGATCCTCAGGAAGAAGCACTTAAAAAGGGCGAAATGCCAGGTGGAACTGACTGGGGGAAATATGATCCTGATGATGATGGATGGATCAACACACAGGTGAATGGCAAAGACCGTGCGGAGAAAATACCCACTCTTCAGGGAAATTACCTGGCATATTATGACGGAATTTATGAGACGCTTTGCCTGGAAAAACCTTTGGTCGTAAAACCTGAAGATGCTGCCATGGTCATCAGAATCATTGAAACAGCCAAAAGGAGCGCTGCCGAGCAAACTACCATCACAATTTAGATTTCCCACCTCGTCACACAACTCCCAGTCGTCCGACGAGTAAAAAAATCCCACCTCGTCAGACGACTCCCAGTCGTCCGACGAGTAAAAGCATCCGTCTCAAGCAAAAAAAAACGGAAACTTTTTTCGCTTTCGCATGGTCTTTTCATTTTCTTTACTAATTTTGCACCACCAAAAAATCAGGCAAGTTCTTTGATCTGGCAAGACCTTTATGATGAATTTTTACATGGCGGGATAGCTCAGTTGGTTAGAGCGTCGGATTCATAACCCGGAGGTCACGGGTTCAACTCCCGTTCCCGCTACCAACAACCCCTTTTAAGTGCAATAACTTGAGGGGTTTTTTTTTGCTTTATTCATTAAAAAAAAATTATCCTCAGGTAGTAATTGTACATACAAGGTATTTTTTACACCTTTTATAGATTATAATTTACCTTTGTCAAACTGTCATTGTATGATACTTTTATGAAAATATGATATATCCGGAGAATTTCGAATATAAAATAGGTTTTGAACCTATCAGGAAAATGATCGCCGAAGGTTGCATCAGCAATATGGGGCGAAAAAAAACACAGGCACTACGTTTTAGTTCGCATCCCGATACTATCAGCCGGCTTTTAAATCAGACAGAAGAATTCAGACAAATCATTCTGCTGGAACCTGCTTTTCCCGCTCTTTATGGCTTTGATCCTTTTCCCGTTTTCGGGAGAATTAAACCTCAGGGCACTTTTATTGAAGCAGATGAAATGGGAGAACTGCGATATGCTTTGAAGGTTATCAAAAGTATTGTCAGTTTCCTGGAAAAACGTTCTCCTAACAATGATATTAAATACCCTGCATTGTTTGCTCTTTCAGAACGTGTTGATATTGATGATGCCATTACCAGGGAAATGGATATGATAATAGATGAGCAGAATATGGTTCGTAATCAGGCTTCTGCTAAGTTAGCAGAAATCAGAAGCAAAATTGCAAAATATAAAATTCAGGCATCAAACAGAATATCACAGATATTCAATGAAGCTCGCAAACAATCATGGGTAAGTGATGATACCGAACTGGCCCTCCGGAATGGAAGACTGGTCATACCTGTGGCATCAGCCTACAAAAGAAGAATTAAAGGATTTGTTCATGATCAGTCATCAACCGGACAAACCGTTTTTCTTGAACCAGAAGAGGTTTTTGAATTGAATAATGAAATCCTTCAACTGCAAACCGATGAAAGGTCTGAAATTATTCGCATTCTGAAATCTTTTACCGATTTTTTGCGTCCCATGCTGCCCGAACTAAAAACAGCGTTTCATTTCCTGGGAATCATAGATTTTATCCGTTCAAAAGCCAAACTTGCCATCGAAATGAATGCTATGAAACCACATCTGGTAGATAAACCATACCTGAACTGGATCAATGCCAGACATCCTCTTTTATTTCTCTCTTTTAAAGAACAAAACAAAAATGTGGTGCCTCTTACTTTGCAGTTGAATGAAAAACAACGAATTGTATTGATTTCAGGTCCTAACGCAGGAGGAAAATCAGTTTGTATGAAAACGGTAGGATTGGTGCAATACATGATTCAATGTGGCATGCTTGCTCCCATGGAAGACTATTCAGAAGCAGGTATTTTCAAAAAACTTTTTATCGATATAGGCGATGAACAATCCATTGAAAATGATCTGAGCACCTATAGCTCGCACCTCAAAAACATGCGTAAGTTGCTCTTGCATGCCTGTAAGGATACTCTTTTCCTGATTGATGAATTTGGTTCAGGAACTGAACCAGGTATAGGTGGTTCAATTGCTGAGTCTATTCTTGAAGAACTAGCTGAAAAAAAATCTTTTGGGGTGGTTACCACCCATTATGCAAACCTGAAAATCATGGCAGGCAAAACGGAAGGTGTCTTAAACGGATCAATGCTGTTCGACACACAAAAGATGAAACCTCTTTATCAACTCAAAACAGGAACTCCTGGCAGCAGCTTTGCCTTTGAAATCGCCAAAATGATGGGATTACCAGAAAACATTCTGAGCAGGGCCTCTCAAATAGCAGGTGCCGAAAAGATTGACTTCGACCGGCAATTGCAAACACTGGAACTGAAAAAACTGGAGATAGAACAAAAAGAAAAACAGATGCGTGCCGGAGATGCTTTTTTATCGGAGATGATTGAAAAGTACCAAAAACTATCCGGAGAGTTAGAGACGAATAAAAAACGCATGATGATGGAAGCAAAAACTGAAGCCCAAAAAGTTCTCAAAGATGCCAACCGCCTGATCGAAAAAACCATCAGAGAGATCAGAGAAACCGATGCTGAAAAGGTGAAAACCCAAAAATTGAGAAAGGAAGTTGCTGCGGAAATCAAAAACCTGCACGTAAATGAAAAAGACCTTGAAACAATACAAAATAAGGATAAGAAAAAAAAGAAAAATAACGAATCCAATCCTCCTGCTAAACTTTTAACCGACCACTCGCCCATCAGTAAAGGTGATATAGTGAGGGTAGTGGGGCAGCAACTCACCGGTGAGGTGGTTGAAATGGGCGATAAAGAGGCCACGGTGGCTTTTGGTAGTGTTTTGATGAAAACACCCCTGAAAAATCTTGAGAAGATCAGAAAAGATTCAGTGAAAAAACAACCCTCCAAAGTGAAGGTAAAATATGATTTTGATATCAATACCAAAGCAACAGAGTTTAATCCTCACCTCGATCTGAGGGGAGAAAAACTACATGATGCCATGACCATAGCCAGGCGTTTTCTTGATGATGCAATATTACTTGGCTTAAAAAATCTGAAAATTGTACACGGAACCGGTGAAGGTGTGCTTAGAGAAGCCATCAGAGATTACCTCAGAACCTTGCCCGAGGTAAAACGCTTCAAAGATGAACATCCCGACCGGGGGGGCGCGGGATGCACATTGATAGAATTATCTTCATAATGTATGCCTCCCCGGGTCTGAAAACCCTTTGAGAGGTCAAAGACCCTCGAAATGGTTTCTGAATATCAATATTGTCATTTTACCGGACAACCATGGTGAAAGATTATACTTGACAGATCTTTTACTTTATACTTCCGGAAAAATCATCAATATATTCATCCAGGTTGGGCTGGGTTAAAAATACATCCTCATTGAAAAAAACAAGAATCGGTTCAAAATCTTTGGGTTCCCTGTAACCAGGTATAGCGGTGATGAGATTCAGCTCTTCATCAAAAAATGCTACGGAGGGATAACTCATACGACCTTGCAGCAGTGCAATCGCAAAATTGTGTGAGGATCGTTCTTGTCCCGGATTTTCATTCACGTATTCAGTGCCCCTGAATACAATCGGTTCGCTTTGCTCGGCATTCAGTTTTACAGCATAAAAATTTTCATTGATGTAACTGGCAATATCCGGATGAGAAAAAGTATTGGCGTCCATTCGCTTGCACCATCCGCACCAATCAGTGTAAATGTCTACAAATATTTTTTTCGGGTTTTCTTCCGCTAAGGCAACCGCCTCTTCCATGCTTAACCAGTTAACTTTTGCATCATCATCGGAAGCATAGGTCGTATTCGAAAATAAGAATAAGAGGATAAAAATTGAAATTGCATTGCGTAATGTGTTCATGAGATGTGTTGTTTTATGATTGAATGAAACTTTATTTATTAGTATCGATAGTTGTCAGAAAATGACAGATTTGATCTTGTTTCTCTGATTATTTTTTTATCCGGTTTAAAATGTCAAATTAAAAATGAAAATAAATCAGTATGAAACGTATTGGGTTCTCATTTTAGTACAATTATCGGGTATCTCAATCTTTATAAAATGGTATGCACATTTGCTTTCTTACCAGTTGGGGCTTCGTTTTCATTGATCTACGCCAATGATTTTAACCACACAACTGTTTTGAAAGTCAGCATAACAGTTTGTTTTACATCTTTTTTATACCATCAAAATATGATTTGAAAAACCCATATATTTCTTTTAGTGTTCTTTTTATTCCTATGTAAAATTAAAAAAAACAACATAATCATTGAAGCTTTTGTTTGATTTTATAATTTCAGGCATGATTCTGTAAGTATCAAATATTTCAGAAGTTCAGATAAGTATCTGGAAATAAATAACAAGGAAGTAATAGTGGTGAGTTTATTTTCTTTAAACCATCCGAGCATCTGAATACACTCAGGTCGGTTGAAAAGGGAGTTGATTACAAATTATTTTCAAAAAAACCATTGATCTCAAAAAAATGTAGTAGATTTAACCCCAATGCAACAAGTTTTCAATTTCAATATGTACTCGCGGTTTTAAATACAATCTGATGTTTTTTCGAAAAACCAAAACCAACACAGGACTATCGCCGGGAACAATTGCCTGGCGAAAATTCAGAAAAAACCATAGCGCCTTTTTTGCTTTGTTATGGATATTATCTTTTATGGTGATCGCTTTTTTAGGTTACATCATAGCACCCGATCCCACGCCTATGGCCAATCGGCAGAATTTATCTGTTGCCACTATGAATCCCGGTTTTACCACTACCTTTCTCAAAAAAAGAATGGATGTACAAGAAAAGCAGAAGCAATCATGGTTTTCTGTTATGTTGTTCGGAAAAAGCAGTGTCTATGAATGGTTAGCCATTTCCGACTACAGTTTTTCAACCGATAGTATGGTGATAGAATATTACAAAGAAGACCCGAAGACTCCGGGTGTAATGGCTTCTTTTACGTTAGCAGATGTTTTATTTTCTTCAGATTCTTCAACGGTAAAAAAGGATTATATTGTTAACTATTTTGAGGGTTCTGCAACCGATACGCTCACCATCTCCGGGGCTCGGTCAAGAATAGAAAAAGAAAATCTGGTGGAAAAAACTTTTTGGTTGGGTACTGACCGGTTTGGCAGAGATATGCTGAGCCAGCTGATCATTGGTGCCCGCATTTCGCTTTCTGTTGGTTTCATTGCCATTGCTATAGCGCTGCTGGTAGGTATGTTGCTGGGAAGTCTGGCAGGTTTTTACAGGGGAAAGACTGATGCTTTTATTGTTTGGCTGATCAATGTGGTTTGGTCTGTTCCTACCTTATTGCTGGTTATTGCCATCACTTTTGCTCTGGGAAAAGGATTCTGGCAAATATTTATTGCTGTTGGGCTTACCATGTGGGTAGATGTGGCACGGATTGTAAGAGGGCAGATCATCAGCGTTAGGGAAAATGAATTTGTGGAAGCAGGTAAAGCACTGGGGTTAACCTCTTCCAGAATTATTTTGAAGCATATAATCCCAAATATTATGGGCCCGGTCATTGTTATATCTGCCGCTAATTTTGCATCTGCTATCTTAATTGAAGCGGGTTTGAGTTTTCTTGGAGTGGGTGTACAACCTCCCATGCCTTCATGGGGCAGTATGATAAGGGAAAATTATGGTTATATTATTCTGGATAAAGCTTTTTTGGCTATTATTCCCGGATTGGCAATCATGCTTTTGGTTATGTCGTTTATGCTGGTAGGTAATGGACTTCGTGATGCCCTGGAAAAAAGATATTAACAAAAATAGGGGATGGAGAATCGAATGGCTACTTGTCGGTGGATTTTATGTAAAACATCAGTATCGTATTTAGTTCTCTTACATTCTTCTCAGATTCTGAAAGTTTGTCATTCAGTTTTTCAATTTTTTCTTTTGCTCTCAATAACTTATTTTGGGTTACATCGCTGATGTGGGTAAGTTTTACTGCATCTCTTAGCAGCAATTCATATTCATAAATCAGTTCTTTGTAATTTTTTTTTATTTCTTCCAATGGCATATCCGCATTGAGCGAAAAACTTTTATGGTTTTCGATGTTTTGATATTCTTTTTCGAATATCTCACGGATACTTTCCATTTTTTTGTTCCCGTCCATCTTTTATTTCAAAACAGATTTATAATACTATATTTTTTTTACAGGAATCAATTTATAATCGATTGACATTTCCATGAAAAGTTTTTCGCCATTATCAAGACTATCATCGTCATCTTCGCTATAGTGCCAATTCACTTTTATATTACGTCCTTTTTTTGTGTAAGTTTCAATGATTTCCAATAAATTCATGAAACACTTTGAAGTACTTGTATTGAAATAATAAATAAAAAAGTTTACCGTAAGATTGTCGTTTCCTTCATCAAAATAGTCCCTAACCCATTGATATATAGGTTTATAAAATTCATTCGCATTTTCAGGATAGCTCGATCCATAAAATTTTATCTCTTTTTCCTCTGCAACTGCTTTAACTTCAGGCGTGTATTTAGTACTTTCTATTTTTAAATTCTCCATAGCGGTACTTATTTTTCAATTAAAATTTTTGAGCTTATGTAAAAATAAGAATGATTATCATGTATATCTTCAAAATAATACTGAATGGGGGAACCGGCTCTTCTTACCATATCTATCAAACCCAGTCCTGCTCCTGAACTTTCAGATTCCATGATCTTTCTTCTTTTTCTCAGATAAAAATTCTTTAACTCATCTTCGGTAAGTTTGTTTATGCTACTGCATCTTTTTTCCAGAATGATTCGCTGATCCGCTGTCACTTTGTTGATGGTTACAACATGGTAAGCTTCTCCGGTTACAATGATAATAACAGAACCTATCCCGATAGATTTTCCATTGGAGTCAATTCTTTCAACACTGTAATGCAGAATATTTTGTGCCATTTCCACATATACGGCAAATACTTTGTTTACAATATTTAACGGATGTGCAAAATGTAATTCACTTCTTAGTGCTTCGCCAAGTCCAACTATTGAATCCTGCGAAACAACACCACTAAATGATAGAATTACACGGCCTCCTATATTTTTAATGAATTTTGTTCGCAGCAATTCATCAATGGTTTTCTGCATTATAGTTAATGTTTAACAGTCAAAAAAGTTTATCATTCTGCACGTTTTTATGCAAAATTAATGCTTTATTTTAAATATCATATTATTTATGCACTAAATTTGTTTGTTTGCATAAAGTATTTATGCTTTTTTATTTAATAAAGGAACAAATCGAAAATTTCCATATTCTATTTTCTCAAAATCTTTTTCATTTCGTTTGATGATTTTTGTCATTACCTGGTTATTGCCTTTTCCAAGAGGTATGATCATAAAACCACCAGCTTTTAACTGCTGTAAAAGTGCATTGGGAATTAAAGGTGCACCCGCAGTTACCAATATCTTATCAAAGGGGGCATATGAAGGCAACCCTTCATATCCGTCACCGTAAAACAATTTAGGGAAATAACCCATAGAAGACAAAAGCGATTTGGTTTTTATATATAATGACCGGTGCCTCTCTATACTATATACTTTGGCGCCCATCTCTATTAGTATACATGCCTGATAACCGCTGCCTGTGCCTATCTCCAGTATCTTATCACCTTTACTGATCTCCATTAGTTCACTTTGAAATGCAACAGTGTAGGGTTGACTGATAGTTTGTCCGCTCCCGATGGGGAAAGGCTTATCCTGGTATGCTATCTCCGTAAAAGAAGAATCCAGAAAAAAATGACGAGGTACCTTTTGAATACTCTCCAAAACATTTTCATCTTTAATGCCTTTTTCTCTGATCGAATCTACCAGTTTTTTGCGCATCCCTTTGTGTCGATAGTCATCAATCATGATTGTTCAATTGTTATTTCTTTTGGTAGAGATGAAATCGTCTTTTCTATGACCAAAATTTTTTACTTTAAGTGCTTCTTATGTTTAAACCTGTATGATTTGATCTTTATATTATGTAAGCGATGTTTATCCGGGTTTTGTTTGTAAAACCTTTGGGGTAAGCATTATCTTTTGGTCTTTTTCAACTATAATCTGCAGTTACTGTTATCTTTGAAAATCTGTACCAGATCATCGCTTATTAGTTAATTATATTTTGCTTTACGAAAGTAGTGATAAATATTGTAATGGAAAGGCTTTTTACTTCTGATACTGCTTTGTCTGTTTTTCTCCTCCTTAAAATGTTGTTTTACAAAAAATGCGATTAATGACTGATTAACAAGGCATAATGTAATTTTTTAATGACTCATCCCAAAAAAATCACAAGAAAAAAATCTAATTACAAGTATTTCGATAAGTTAATTAATTTTGACAAAAAGTGTTTGTTTTGTTTTAAACAAAAAAAAAGATTGACAAAAGCAAATTGGCACCGGAAAATTCTATGTGATCATGCTAATAAAAAAGTTTTTTTTAATGATTTGTAAATCATTGTATAAAAAATTATTTGTCCCTAAACTACCAAATACATACTTATGGGAAATATGCTTATCGCTGGTTCGGAAATAACAAATTAAAATTGTTGTTTGCGTTTAATTTAGAATAATTATGAAATTGAATCGTATTTTTTGTTAAATATATTTGCGTGATGAATGATTGTTTACAACACATTGGCATTTTATCCAGTCTTTTCTTATTATTTTTCTATTTCAACATAAAATAATACCTCAAAAGTAATATATTTGTAACTGTATTTTGTATTTGAAAAAAAAGTGAAAATGTAATGAGGCGATCTGTTTTATTTACCCTGGTGATTGGTATTTTTTTGATTTTTCCTTCCTGCTCTGAGCAATTTTCAAATCAATGGGAACTAACATCTCCTTCAGAAGAGTTAAAATTAATTGTCAGTCTCAACGATTCCGGTGAAATAAGGTATCAGCTGAAAAACGGAGAACGTAGCGTGATTGAGGAGTCTCCTATGGGTATGGAATTTCATGAAGCCTCTTTCGTCCGTAATCTGGAGATGATATCCGAAACTAAATATATCAACCGCAAAGACAATTATACCCTTTTTACAGGTAAACGGGTTGAAAATCAGATTTCATGGAATGAGAAGCAATTAAAATTCTCCAATGAGAAGCAGCAGGAAATGCTTATCAGTTTCCGTTTGTTTGATGACGGATTGGCTTTTCAATATG
>CAYPFV010000090.1:0-13175 GCA_964410015.1 uncultured Bacteroidales bacterium | reverse complement strand
TAATCAAATTATAAACAGATGAACCGAGCCATGACAAAAATTTTGACACACACGCACATGATTATAATGCGCGGCATGTAAAGCATGCAGTCAGACTGTTAGCGAGCTCCATCTGACCGAATTAATCAAATTATAAACAGATGAAAAAAAATGATATAAGGAAAGAAATTCAGGAAATTGCTCCTGGTTTATCCCAGCTTCCCAAACATAATCCTTTTGAAGTACCCACTAATTATTTTGACGTTCTTCCTTCTCAGATTGATCAAAAGCGAAACAGACCTGCAATTCATACTTTTTTTACAGTGCTGAATATTATCTTTCAGCCTCGTTTTGTAGCAACAGGACTTACAGCAGTGGTACTTTTGCTCATCTCCTATATGCTGTTTCTGGATCCTGTTATGAACTCCAACAATAATTTAGCACAAAACGATCTGGAACTTTTCGATGAGCAGCTGGCGTGGTATTCTGAATATCAGAGCGATGTTTATTATGAATTGCTTTATGATACAGACCCCGACATAGAAATGCAATTGTTTGCTGACCAGAATGACCAGCAAGAGCAAACCCTTGAATATTTGCTTCAGTACAAAGATTATTATATGGATGACCCCTTATACTGAATTTTATAAAACTTAAAATATCTCATTAAAAATATGTACATCATGAAATTCAATAGTATGATCAGAAAATCCTTTCTTGTTTCTGTTTTGACTGTAATCTCTCTGTTAACAATTGCTCAGATGTCAGGACGGGGTGGCTGGCGAATCCATCAGGAACAATTAGAATCACAGCGGGTATCTTTTATTACCAGAGAGTTAAATCTTTCCGTTGAAGAAGCACAAATCTTTTGGCCTGTTTATAACGATTACCAGAAGAAAAGAAATGAATTAATGATCAAGCACCGGACAGAAAGAGCAACGATTGATAATCTTGAAAAACTCAAAGAGGAAGAATTATATGAGATCGCAAATTCTGAAGTTGAAAACATGGAAGAAATGACCGCTTTGCGCAGGGAATATCATAACAAATTTATGGAGATTTTACCTGTATTGAAAGTTGTAAAACTCTATCAGGCAGAGCGCGACTTCAACCGTAATCTGCTGAGGGAAACACGAAGGAGTGGTGCTCCAGGCAGAAGAAACTGATTGCTTTTATTTTGACTTTAAAAAAGAAAAAACAAAGAAACACCTGCAACACTTATAATGGCGCCTGCAAGTTCTTTCCAGCTGGTGGGCTGGTTGAAAAAGATCATGGTGGGTGGGATGATCAGAATGGGGGTAATAGCCATAATAGTGGCGGCTATCCCCGTTTGGGTATGTTGAGCAGCCAGCAATGATAAGGAAACTCCTATAAAGGGGCCAAAAGTAGCACCCAGAGTGGTTAGTAGCATCGGGCGCGTTTTTCTTAATGTAAGAAAAACTGGTTTCCATCTTCTGAAAATGGTAATGATAAGCGAGAAACCAAAAATTCCTGCCATTACCCTTATTTGTGTGGCAGCAAAAGGATTATAATCGTCCATTCCATATTTGCTGAGAACGTATCCGGTAGCCTGACCAACAGCTCCCAAAAAGGCAAAGAACAAACCTTTAACAGGGTATTTTATTTTTCCGGTTTTACTGTTGGAGCGTTGAAAAATAACCAATCCAATTCCTGAGATAGTCAGCGTCATCCCCATTAAATTTAAGACTGTAAGAGTTTCATCCAAAATGATCCAACCCAAAAGTGCAGTAATGGGTGGCACAAGGGTCATGATAAGCATAGAAAGTCTGGAACCTATGAGAGTGAAAGCTTCAAAAAGGAATAGGTCTCCTATTACAAAACCAATAAGCCCGGAAAGGATCAACCAAAACCACGAAATCCAGCTGGCATCCATAGGAAAGAACAATCCCCGGGTGTACCAGGTATAAAATCCAATCAAAAACAATGCGATCACAAGCCGGATGATATTTACCGAAATGCTCCCTACTTTTCTGCTTGCTGCTTCAAAAGCGATGGCAGTAATTACCCAGCAAAAGGCGGTTCCTAATGCTGCCAACTCTCCTATACGCATTTCCATATTATTCCTCGTGTTTTTGTTGAATTTGATTGATCATTAATCGTATTTTTTCTTCCTGAGGTAATTCTCCGCTGATCCAATGTATTTTATATCCTTTTCGTTCCATACGCCTGAACCAGGTCATTTGCCTTTTTGCAAACTGGTGAATGGAAGTATTTAGTTTGGTAAACATCTCATCATAAGTTAAATCGCCTGTAAGGTATCGTGTTATATATTTATATTCCAAACCGTAAAATTCTAACTGGTCTGGTTTTAATCCCTTTTTCAGCAGTTGCTGTATTTCGTTGATCATTCCGTTCTCCAACCTGTATTTTAAGCGATTTGTTATGCGTTCCCTTACTACTGGGCGTGGATAATCTGTGGCAAATATGATATAAGAAAACTCGGGAAAGAGTTGTCTTTTTCCTGGATGATCTTTCTGATAGGTTTCTATTTCGATGGCCCGGATAAGTCGGTTTCGATCCGTTATGTCGGTTGTATTGTGCACCGAACGCAAACTTTTAAGTTTTTCCTCTAATTCGGTTATTGTAAGTTCGTGTAATTGTTTCCTTAATGAATCATTTTCGGGAACCCTTAATAAACGATATTTGGCTAATGCCGCCTCGATATAAAGTCCGGTACCTCCACACATGATGGGTTGCGCCTTTTCTCTACGGATTTGTTGAAAAGCACGGAAAAAATCCTGCTGATATTCAAAAACATTATATTCATATCCAGGTTCTGCAATATCTATCAAATGAACAGGAATATTTTTTCCACTAATGTTATAATCCATCCTGTCTTTGCCCGTACCAATATCCATATCCTTATATACCTGCCGGGAATCGGCACTGATAATTTGTCCATTGCAACGGTTTGCCATTTCGGCTGCCAGACTGGTTTTGCCTGTTGCAGTGCAGCCGGTTATCACAATAAGATCATACAGACTGGTATTAGTATCCTGCATTTTTTCTTTGTATTTCTAATTCTCTTTCAAACAGAAAATTACGGATTTTGTTAATAGTCTCAACATCGGTTTTTAAAAAGTTCAGATTTTTTACGTTTTTCAAAACGGCTGCATGAGGGAAATAGTTCAAAAAGAAATCCATCAGATTTTGCTCATCTGTTGAATCTCTGCAGGGTTGTTCAGTTTTTAAGAACTGCAAAATCCTTAACCCATCAACTTTTTCGTGGCAGGCGTTGATAAAACGCAACTCATCTTTATGATTTTTACGAAGAGGTGCAAATATATCATCTTGATTAAAATGTTTCCTGAAAAAATCATTCATAGGTGTAGGGATTAATTGCTTTATCAATTGAGGAAATAGTGAAATGGTTTTTTTTACTTTCTCAAATGATTGCAAATGGAAAAGTGGGTAGGCATCCCATCCCTGTTGAATCCCTTTTATAAGTGCCGGACCTGTTCCGAAAAATACTCTGTCAGATAACCGGGTTGCCGGATAAACAATTTCATGGTTGTATTTTAATAATACACCAGATTTAACTATTTTCTGCAGAAAATAAAAGTCTTCACCACTCTTTTTGGGTGTCATGCCATTTATTTTTCTGTAAGACCAAACAGGGGCAGCCATGGCAGACCCCAGGGGTGTGAAGTGATAAGGTGAACCAGTAAAACGCATATTGAGAGCATAATATCTCAGGTATATCTCATACCTGAGCATGGCTCTGTTTATTGCCTCGTTATTTTCAATAAGCAAATGGTAATAAGGATTGGATAATCCTGAAGCTTTGGGGTGCCGTAAAAAAATTTCTGAGATGGAGCGAATATAGCCCGATGAGAAAACTGTATCGGCATCCATAGACAGAATAACATCATGATCTGAAGCATTTTGTGCAATCTGATCCATAAGCACTTTTCTTGCCATTCCCACCCCCTGGGTGCAATCCTTCCACCCTTTTCCAGGGGAAGACCTGTCGATGATATGTAAATGGCGAAGATTACAAGTTTTTAACCAACGAAGTGTTGCCTTGTTATTTTCGATGATAGATTTTTTTTCGGGTATCCGGTGAAATTCATCAGGTTGATTTACACAAACCCACGTGTGAAAACCACTTATATCCTGTTTTTGCAGACAGTGAATTGTAGTGGGAATGTAATCTGCTTCATTATAAGCAGGAATGGCAACATGTATCACGGGCAAATTTTCAGTAGCCATACCAAGGGGTTTTATTTTTTCACTCTTTTTCTCTCATGCTCATCCAGAATAATTTTACGTATTCTCATTTTGGCGGGTGTAAATTCCACAAGTTCATCACTGGCAATATATTCCAGTGCTTCTTCCATTGAATATTTTACAGCTGGTGCAATGAGCACTTTATCGTCTGATCCTGATGCTCTCACATTGCTGAGTTTTTTTGTTTTGGTGAGATTTACAACCAGATCATCCTGCTTATTGTTTTCGCCTACCACTTGTCCTGCATATATCTCTTCACCGGGTTCTACAAAAAACTTACCTCTGTCTTGCAGTTTATCAATAGAATATGCGATAGCCGTACCTGTTTCCATAGCAATAATAGCACCGTTTCTCTTTTTTAAAAAATCTCCCTTAAAGGGTTCGAAACCTTTCAGACGATGAGCCATGATTGCTTCTCCTTCTGTTGCAGTTAGCATATTGCTGCGCATCCCTATCAGACCGCGCGATGGAATCTCAAACTCCAGATATGTGCGCTCATCTTTATTTTCCATGTTGGTCATTTCACCTTTTCGTTGTGATACCATCTCTATTACTTTTCCTGAAAACTGCTCGGGCACGTGTATTGTAAGATATTCAATGGGTTCGTATTTTTTTCCTTCTATCTCTTTGAGGATAACCTGAGGTTGTCCGACCTGCAGTTCGTATCCTTCGCGGCGCATGGTTTCAATAAGGATGGAAAGGTGCAAAACACCTCTCCCGTAAACCATATAAGAATCTGCTGATTCGGTAGGTTCTACTTTTAAAGCCAGGTTTTTTTCTGTTTCCAGCAAGAGCCTGTCGCGCAAATGTCTTGAGGTAACAAATTTGCCATCTTTTCCAAAAAAAGGAGAGTTGTTGATGGTAAACAACATACTCATGGTTGGTTCGTCTATGGCTATGGGTTGCATACCTTCAGGAATTTCAAAATCAGCAATCGTATCTCCTATTTCAAAGTTTTCAACACCTAAAACAGCACATATTTCACCAGCATATACCTGGGTTTTGATTTTTTCTTTTCCCAAACCCTCAAAAACATACAACTCTTTGATCCTTGATCTTTTGATGGTTCCATCTCTTTTAACCAAAGATATCTGCTGATTGGGTTCCAGTTTTCCGCGACTGAGCCTGCCCACAGCAATCCGTCCCAGATAGCTGCTGTAGTCCAGTGCTGTGATCTGCAATTGTGTGGAACCTTCCTCCCTTTTTGCAGGAGGGATATGTTCCAGAATGGTATCCAGGAGATAAGAAATATCTTCTGTAGGTTCATTCCATTTAGGACCCATCCATCCTGCTTTTGCAGATCCGTAAACGGTTGGAAAATTCAACTGATCTTCTGTAGCATCAAGGGCAAACATCAGGTCAAATACTTTCTCATGCGTAAACTCTGGATCGCAGTTTGGCTTATCTACTTTGTTTATAACAACAATTGGTTTTTTTTTGAGTTTAAGCGCTTTTTCCAGTACAAAACGTGTTTGGGGCATTGGCCCTTCAAAAGCATCTACAATGAGCAAAACACCATCGGCCATGTTTAGTACTCTTTCTACTTCTCCACCAAAATCAGCGTGCCCGGGGGTATCAATAATATTGATTTTAGAATCATTATATCTTACTGAACAGTTTTTGGAAAGTATCGTTATGCCCCGTTCTCGTTCCAAATCGTTGCTGTCCATAATCAGGTCGTCTGTTTGCTGATTTTCTCTGAAAAGTTTTACCTGGTGAAGTATTCTGTCTACAAGGGTGGTTTTGCCATGATCAACATGGGCGATGATGGCAATATTTCTGATTTCTGACATGTGTTTTCGGTATCTTTAAATTTGAGGGTGCAAAGGTACTTCTTTTATGGTTTTGAATTGTAAAGATTATGTTTTCTTTTATTTGTGATCATAGATTATATAATCAGGGGTACAGGGTTGGTTGAAGAAAAAAAATAAAACAGAGTTTTTTGAAAAGTTTACTGTTGGCAGCAGATGCATTTGTTTTGTTTTATGATTTACTGATAAGCACTTAACAGTTACCAGGTAGTAAATGATGGTAACAACTAATGAAATATTAAACTTTTGCCAATGAAAAGTATAATTGCCCTCAGTCTGATATTTTGAGAAAATATCGATGAATTATTTTACAGATGAACCGAGCCATGACAAAGTTTTTGACACACACGCACATGATTATAATGCACGGCATGTAAAGCATGCAGTCAGACTATTGGCGAGCTCTCCCGTTAGAAAAAACGGGACAGGCTATCTGACCGAATTAATCAAATTATAAACAGATGAAATGTTGTTCCATTGAAAAGTTATTGGCAATAAAAAAGGGATATTCGCTGGAATATCCCTTTTTTTTTTATCACTTTTACTCAAGGATGTTTGAGATTTTTACATTTGGACAGAAAAGAGTATTTTATTTACTTACCCATTTTCTCTTTAACAGCAGCCTGGGCGGCGGCCAGTCTTGCGATAGGCACACGGAAAGGAGAACAGCTAACATAGTCCATCCCAACTGAATGACAAAATTCTACTGAGCTGGGTTCGCCACCGTGCTCACCACAAATTCCTACTTTAAGGTTCGGATTAGTGGATCGCCCCCTTTCGATGCCCAATTTCACCAGTTGTCCAACGCCTTCCTGATCGAGTACCTGGAATGGGTCGTTTTTCAACAAACCTTTTTCGAGGTATATCGGAAGGAATGCTCCGATATCGTCTCTTGAATAACCGAAGGTCATCTGTGTAAGGTCGTTGGTACCAAAAGAGAAAAATTCAGCATTTTCAGCAATTTTATCTGCTACCAGCGTAGCTCTTGGTATTTCAATCATGGTTCCTACCAGATGCTCAATTTCATCGTTCCGTTCTGCAAAAACTGTAGCAATGGTATCACGGACAATTTTTTCCTGCATTTTCATTTCTGCATGTGTACCGGTAAGGGGTATCATGATTTCGGGAATTGCTTTAATCCCTTTTTTCTTGAGGTTAAGAGCTGCTTCAATAATAGCTCTTGCCTGCATTTCAGTTACTTCCGGGTAAGTATTTCCCAACCGGCAACCACGGTGACCCAACATGGGGTTTACTTCATGCAGTTTGTCTACTTTCGCTTTTACTTCTTCAGGCGAAATTCCCATCTCATTTGCCATTTCTGCCTGATTTTCAGGTTCATGCGGTAGGAATTCATGGAGAGGTGGATCAAGCAAACGAACCGTTACCGGCAAATCATGCATGGCTTCGAAGATGCCTTCGAAATCTTCGCGTTGAATAGGCAGAAGTTTGTCTAATGCCTTTCTGCGTCCTGATTCATCGTTAGCAAGGATCATTTCACGCATTGCTTTGATGCGGGCACCTTCAAAAAACATATGCTCTGTGCGGCAAAGACCAATTCCCGTGGCACCAAATTCACGTGCAACTTTGGAATCTTTGGGTGTATCGGCATTGGTGCGAACATTCATGCGGGTATGTTTTTCTGCAAGATTCATAAGTTCAGCAAAGTCGCCACTTACTTCGGGGTTCATAGTGGGTATTTTTCCCGCATAAACTACTCCGGTTGATCCATTAATAGAAATGAAGTCTCCTTCTTTATATTCTACACCATCAACAGTCATGATACGGGTTCTGTAGTTTACTTTGATGTTTCCTGCGCCTGAAACACAGCATTTACCCATTCCTCTGGCTACCACAGCAGCATGCGATGTCATACCACCACGAGCAGTAAGGATTCCTTGAGCGGCATCCATACCGCTTAAGTCTTCAGGTGAAGTTTCTATACGTACCAAAACAACTTTTTTGCCTTCCGCAGCCCATTCAGCTGCTTCATCAGCAAAAAATACGATTTGACCGGTGGCTGCACCTGGTGAAGCGGGCAAACCTTTGGCAATTGCTTTGGCTTTTGCTTCTTCATTGGTATCAAATACAGGGTGGAGAAGTTCATCAAGTTTATTTGCTTCTACCCGCAGCAATGCTTCTTCTTCGCTGATCAAACCTTCATGGAGCATATCCACAGCAATTTTTACCATTGCCGATCCTGTGCGCTTACCGTTTCTGGTTTGGAGCATCCAGAATCTGCCTTCCTGTATGGTGAACTCAATATCCTGCATGTCGCGATAATGTTGCTCAAGTTTTTTCTGGGTTTCGTTGAGTTCATTATAAAGATCAGGGAATAATTCTTCCAGAGAAGGGAATTTTTCTTTTCTCTCTTCCTCTGAGATTCCTTGTAGTTTGGCCCATCTCAAAGAACCTTCTTTGGTGATCTGACGGGGTGTGCGAATACCAGCAACAACATCTTCGCCCTGTGCATTTACCAGATATTCGCCATTAAAAAGATTTTCGCCTGTGCCAGCATCGCGTGTAAAAGCAACACCGGTTGCTGATGTATTACCCATATTACCATAAACCATGGCTTGTACGTTTACAGCTGTACCCCATTCTACAGGGATATTATGCATCTTTCTGTAATATTCTGCACGTGGGTTCTTCCATGAATCAAAAACAGCGGTAACAGAACCCCATAGTTGCTCCCATGGGTCTTCGGGGAAATCTTTGCCGGTTTGTTTTTTTACTGCTTTTTTAAACCGGTCAACAAGTTCTTTCAGGTCTTCCGTAGAGAGGTCCTGGTCGGTGGCAGCGCCTTTTTCTTCTTTCAGATGATCCATGATCTCATCAAAAGGATCCTCATCCTCTTTAGATACTGGTTTCATACCCATTACCACATCTCCGTACATTTGAATAAAACGGCGGTATGAATCCCAGACAAAACGCTCGTTGCCCGACTTTTTAATCAGACCTTGGAGCGTTTCTGTATTTAATCCTAAATTTAAAACCGTATCCATCATACCAGGCATAGACGCTCTTGCTCCCGAGCGAACAGATAACAATAGAGGATTATCTTTGTTCCCAAATCCTGAACCCATCTCTTTCTCCACTTTTTTGATGTTCTCTTCAACCTCATTCTTTATCGCTTCTATGGTGGATTCCTTACCTTCTTTCATGTACATGGTACATACTTCGGTAGTAATTGTTATTCCAGGAGGAACCGGTGCACCAATATTTACCATTTCGGCAAGATTGGCACCTTTACCACCCAACAAATTGCGCATGCTGGAGTCTCCATCTGCTTTTTTACCTCCAAAAAAATAAACCTTCTTGTTTTTTTCCATCTTTTATAAAATTTGGACTGTCAATAATTAATAATGAATTGAAATCAATTTTTAGTAAGAATGCACTGTATTTTATTGGGATAAATTATTTTGCAAGCACCTGATTTTTAAATGCTTACATGCTCCTTCAATGCATTGCGAGTACAAAATTAAGTTTTTTTTGCCGTTTACAATAAACCTCTGTTTTAAATTTATATTTTTTGTGAACTAAATATCGTTTTAAACCTCCTAACCATATAAAATATCGGGTTGATATTTCAAATTATAGGAAAAAATATTATTTGAACTTACTTTCCTTTCATGGGTTTTAAAAGGTATGTACACATTTTCATAAAACCGCTTCTTATGAAAAAAATGTTGCATTCAAATTGAGATATGAATGTTGAACCTGAAAAATAAGTTTTTAAATGAAAAATATTTTAATCGTAGGTGCGAGCTCTGGTATTGGGCTTGATATTGCTAAGAAGATCATGAATACACACAGAATATTTGCCATGAGCAGAAACAGGGGAGATTTACCCGAATCGGACAATATTTCATGGAAGTCTTTGGATATTACAAAAGATGAACCGGATGTTGATTTCTTGCCAGATGTTTTGGATGGTTTGGTGTATTGCCCAGGTACCATCAATCTGAAGCCTCTCAGGGGGTTGAAACCCCAGGATGTAATGAATGATTTTGAGATTAATGCTCTTGGTGCTTTTAAAATTGTGCAGGCTGTATTGAAGAAACTTAAAAAATCAGATTCTTCCTCTGTTGTATTTTTTAGTACCGTTGCTGTTTCACAGGGTATGCCTTATCATGTATCTGTAAGTATGGCCAAAGGTGCTATTGAAGCTTTGGCACGTTCTTTGGCTGCAGAGTTGGCTCCTGCAACCAGGGTGAATGTTGTTGCTCCATCGCTTACCGATACTCCTCTTGCATCTCGTTTGCTCAGCAATGAAGAAAGAAAAGAAGCATCAGCCAATCGCCATCCGTTGAAAAGGGTAGGGCAGGTTAACGATATTTCTTCTATGGCAACATTTCTTCTTTCTGATGATGCTTCCTGGATTACTGGTCAGGTATTGCCTGTTGATGGAGGTATGAGTGCATTGAAAATTTGATTTGTAAAAAATAAGGTAAAAGGAAATCGTTTTTTGGAATTGTCTAAAAGCAAATCTGTTTTCTTTTGTTCTGGTTTGAAAGCATTCACAAGGCAAAAAGTCATGCAGTTCAAGCGTCATAGAAATGTAATCCAGAAAATTAAATGGACATTGCTCCTGCTGAATTCCGACTGAAGGTTTAAACATAATCATTTACCATCTACCGGCAAAGAGAGGCACGAAAATCAGTTTTTCCCGGCGTTTGATTGAACCGCCGAATACGAGACCCTAACGTAGGGTGGAGTGAGAGGTTCTCCCTGTCAGTTAACTCTGGAGGGGTTGTTTATTGGATTATATGATGTGCGGAAATAAACCACTAAACTACCTACGAATAACGAAACCTTTTTGTTTTATTTTTTGTAAGGTGAAATTTAAAAACATAAATTATGAGTCCACTCTGAAATGTTTATTTTCTACAAATTCCACAAATTAACGCTAATTTATGTTTTGATTATCAGTAAAATAGGAATTTAATATTTTCACCAATTAAAAAGGGGTTTTGGGATCAGACTCATTATATTGAATTTGAGAAAGCCAAATCAAACGAATAGTCAAGTTCCTTTCGTGGCGTGCTTTCTCCTGTGGCATAGGTTTCAACCGTTACATTTCCGTCTTTGGTAATGGTCATAACCCGGAAAAACGGGGTGTGGTTGGTTTCATCAGGGATTTTAGTGCGTTCCAGAGCAGGGATATGCAGATAGTGAACCTGGTCTAATTCTTTAGAGTGCTCCACCCTTTCCATATCCATGTGAAGGTCGCCGGAGATTACCACGGCAAGGTTATCCTGTGAAATTACCTTTTCGATGAACAGTTGGTTGCTGATACCTTTATCGGGGTTTTCGGGATAAACGCCCTGTTGCGCTCCATGTACTACCAATACCACCGGTTTGGGGGCCAAACGCTGAATCTGTTCAAGAACCCACCTGGCACCACTGTCATCGAAATCTCTGCCATGGTCGGGCGATGCAAATACAAATGCTAACTTATCGTGGTTTATCACATAACTTTGATCTGTAATTTTATCATTCCATTGTTGGGCAAATTGAAGATACCTTTCCACCGTGCTACCATGCTCCTCATTGCCCATTATGGGATAAAACGGAGATTCCAGTTTTTGCAAAACTTCAGTGGCCGCTTCATACTGTATTTCTGTTCCTTTGTGTGCAATATCTCCAACCCCAATAATGAAATCGATGGGTTGTGATTGCGCCAGTTTATTGATTTGTCCCACGGCAGTATCTGTGTGAGGGAATTCCGCACATGGTTTAGGCTCACCATCACCAATAAATGCTATCCTGAGTAAAGTGGAATCATCTTCGGCATGTTTTCCGGTAATTGAAAACTCCAGTACTTCTTCTCTGCTAATGGTGTCTGATGTGTTTTCTCCATTGTTTTTTGTGCCATCATTATCGGGGGTTCCCTGACATCCTGCCAGTAAGATTGCCAGGAAAACAGTAGAATATTTCAAAAAATTTATCATAACTGTCTTGTTAGTATTGTTATTGTAATAATCTATGGTTTTTATAAATTATGTTTCCCATCGAACTGCTGTAGTTTAAAAACAGGTTTCTCAGGATTATACCTTTTTGATTGACAATAAAGAGTGGTTTCAGGTAAAAAAATGTTTAAGATTTCCTGTCCTTTAGGTCGTTTTTGTTTGCTAAATCAGCGAATTATAACCTATTGCGTGCAGTTTTTTTTCAAAGAAAGTGCATCTGCAATATCCGACCATGCGATGGCAGTTACACTGCCATCATCATGAACGGCGTAGAAAGCGCCGTTCATGAAGTTGCCAAATGATTTTTGGGTCAGCCAGATTCCATCTGTATTGCGTGTAATTTCTCCTTTAAAACCACCTATGTATTCAAGGGTTTCGCGATCAAAAACCTGAAATTTATTAATGCTTGTTTCGTGCTGATCGGTAAAAATCCAGTATCCGGAACCATCGCTGCATTTATACAGTGCAATACCTTCCGGTTCGCTATCGATGTATTTATCCGTGACGACCTTTCCCTGGTAATTTCCTTCAAGGTCATACTCCTTAATGCTTCTTTCGCTGTAAGCCTCTTCTGCAATAAGTAACCGGTTATTATCCCTGTCGGTCCAAAGTGACTCCACCTTTTGCAGAACGCCTTCACCGGATATAGCTCCAAAACTATTCAGGTGTTCACTTTCCAGCGAATTGCCATCAACAGTAAATCGAAAATGTTGTATTCTTTGATCCAGTTCTTCCTCCGGCGGATAACCCATGAGCGATGGATTATAGTTATCAGAGACGTATACTTCGTATGTGTTTTCCTCAATTTTGTCTATGGCTAACCCATAAGGAAGTTTTAGTCCATCATCTCCACGTCCATCCCCAAAATGACCAATGGATTCAAAGTCTGGAAGTGTAAAAACCTGAACCCGCTTGTTGTCTCGTTCAACTACCAATAATAGATCATCAATAACTGCTATACCATTAGGGCGTTCAAACTGCCCTTGCCCTTCTCCGCCTTCTCCAAACCTTTTGATAAATGAGCCATCAGCAGCATCGTAGATGATTATGGAATTACCTTCTTTAGCAGTGGCCAGTAACCAGTTTTCACCATTAGATCCGTGCCAGATCGCAGGACTATCAACATTATCCCCTTCATCACGATCGGTATGGAAAGTTTCTTTTA
>CAYPFV010000089.1:0-13352 GCA_964410015.1 uncultured Bacteroidales bacterium | reverse complement strand
AAAGAAAATGAACACAGATTTGCCGAAAACAAGTTTTCGGAGTGGACTCATTATTTTAGTGCAAAAATTTGACTTACCCAAATCAATGGTAATCTATTTCCTCTGTACAAGTTTGATACACTGATGAACGAAATCGAACACATGGATGAATGCAAATTATCTGCAAGTAACTTGATTTGTGTCTCTTACATTTAATGGCACAAAATTAGGAAATTAAGGGGTAATCTCTCAGTTATATAATATTTATTATTCTATGGACAAAATTATTAAAAAGAAAAAATGGACTTTAAAAAAAATAAGTGGAATAGCAGCCATTTTTTCACTGGTTGCTTTTATTTTTTATCTGACTGTATTTCGTGACAAGAGTAGCAAATTGTATGTTGAAAAAGAGAATGTTACAATTACTCAAGTGGAGCAGGGAAATTTTCAGGAATTTATCCCTTTGGATGGAATTGTATACCCCAAAGTGACCATTTATCTGGACGCTGTATTTGGCGGAAGAGTTGAAGAAATTTATGTGCGCGATGGAGAGAAAGTTGAAAAGGGGCAATCCATATTAAAGATGAGCAATGCTACAATAGAAATGGATTACATGTATCGCGAAAACAATTTGCTGGAAGTTTTGAATAATTACCAAAATACGCGTTTATCGCTCGAAAGAAATAAATTTACTTTGGAAAGGCAAATGGCTGACCTTGCTTATGAAAAAGATATTGCCAATAAAGATTTCTATCGTAAAAAAAAACTTTATGAATCAAATCATATTTCAGAACAGGAATTCGAAGATGCCCAAAGAGAGTATAATATTACTAAAAAAAGATATGATATTGCTTATCGTGCCATGAAACATGATTCAGTATATACCCAAACGCAAATGACCCAGATCAAAGAATCCATAGACCGAATGGAAGATAATCTACTGATGCTCAACAACAACCTTAAGAACCTTACTATCACAGCGCCTGTATCCGGACAGTTATCATCGTTCAATGCAGAAATTGGCGAATCAAAAAAATCTGGTGAAAACCTTGGTCAGCTCGATGTTTTGGATGGATTTAAGATTAAAGCCCGCATAGATGAAAGATACGTAAGCAGAACCTATATCGGGCAACCTGCACAATTGGACTATAACGGAGAAAAATTTGACCTGACCATTCAAAAAATTTACAGCGATATTAAAGGAGGTGCCTTTGAAGCCGACCTGTTTTTTGAAGAAAAGGCACCAGATGAAATCCGCAGAGGGCAAACCTTACCTTTGCAGCTACAATTTAGTGGCGTTGACAATGATGCGCTTATTATTCCCAGGGGGGCCTTTTACCAGCAAACCGGCGGAAACTGGATTTATGTATTGGATTCTCAGGAAAACCAAGCCTCAAAAAGGAAAATTGATATTGGCAGGCAAAACATTAACCATTATGAAGTTCTTGAAGGATTAATGCCGGGAGAAAAAGTTATAGTTTCATCCTATGATGCTTTTGGAAATAAAGACAAATTAATTTTTAAATAACAATTATAAAAGATTTTTATCAATTTTACGTTACTATTTATCTTAAAACCATTCAATTATGATCAGAACTTTGAATTTAACGAAGGTATTCAGAACCGAAGAAGTAGAGACCACTGCATTAAATAATGTTTCTTTTGAAATCAAAGAAGGGGAATTTGTTGCCATTATGGGCCCTTCCGGTTGTGGAAAATCAACATTGTTGAATATTTTAGGTTTGCTCGACAACCCTTCCAGTGGCGAATATCATTTTTTACTCAACCAAGTGTCTGGGTATTCTGAAAAACAAAGAGCAAAACTTCGCAAAAAGAATATAGGATTTGTTTTCCAGAACTTTAATCTTATAGATGAGCTAAATGTATTTGAAAATGTTGAATTACCATTGGTGTATCTGGGATACAGTGCATCTGAAAGGAAAAAACGTGTAGAGGAAGTACTGGAGCAGATGCAAATCATGCATCGTAAAAATCACTTTCCTTTGCAATTGTCTGGCGGACAACAGCAAAGGGTTGCCGTGTGCAGGGCAGTGGTAGCCAAACCCCGCATTATTCTTGCCGATGAACCCACCGGAAACCTCGATTCTACTCATGGAGATGAGGTTATGAACCTTCTCGAAGAACTAAATAAAGCGGGTACAACCATCATCATGGTTACACACTCACAAAGAGATGCTTCTTACGCTCAAAGGGTGATAAGACTTTTTGACGGCCAAATTGTAACCGAAGACAAAACAACAGAATTTATACTTACATCTGTTTCTAAATAATCGGAAATGCTGATTTTTTAGCAAATCCATTTGCTTTAAAAAAAAACCGAGTTGAAAATAATATTTGTTGAAAAGCACCAAATAATATTTGCCGCCAAACTTTTACCAAAAAAATTTACCCGTTTCACAGATCATGTTGTATAATGGTAATTTCTTGTTTTAAATCAATTTTATGGTCAAAAACTACATTATAACAGCCTGGCGTAATTTGCAAAGAAATAAGATTTATGCGATCATAAACGTGTTTTGCCTTTCTGTGGGTATTACCGGTGCTATTCTTATTTCTTTGTTCATTCATCATGAATTCTCATTTGATAGGTATCATGAAAATCATGAAAATATTTACCGGATAGAGGGTATTTATACCATTGCCGGGAATTACAATCATTTATCTATTACGCCCTTTCCGCTTGGACCAGCCCTGAAAAAAGAATTTACCCAAATAAAAGATTACGTGAGACTATATTATCAGAACGATATAACTGTAAATATTGAGGGTGAAAAATTTATAGAAGAGAGTATGGCTTTTACCGATTCAGTGTTTTTTGATGTTTTTACACATGAACTCATCTGGGGAAATCCTGAAAAGGCACTAACCAAACCCAATTCGGTTGTGCTTTCACAATCCACCAGTGAAAAATATTTTGAAGGAGAAAATCCGGTGGGGAAAAACATAAGGTTAAACCAGGAAACATATATGATCACAGGTGTTATGAAAGATTTCCCTGACAACTCACACTTCGACCTGAAAGCATTGATTTCCATGAATTCATTGGAAAACAATATTGTATATTCCCTTTCCCCCAATCTCTTTTGGAGTATTAATACCAATTTCACTTATCTGTTGTTTCATGAAAATACAAACCCAGAACAGGTTTTTAGAAACATGAATGCATTTCATGAAAAATACACCAATCCGGTGGGTAGCATGATCAGCGGATTCTCAAATTTTACCTATACACCGCTCAGTGAAGTCAGATTCAGTAAAATTACATTTTCACCCAATCCAATCTCCAAAACAATCCTGTATGTGTTAAGTATTGTGGCCATTTTTCTTGTAATTATTGCTGCCGTAAACTACACAAATCTTGCTACCGCCAGGGCATCGATAAGATCCAAAGAAATTGGGATAAGAAAAGTATCTGGTGCAGGAAGAGGACAACTGATCCTGCAGTTTCTGACTGAATCGGTTTTTATTGCATCTATTTCTCTTGTTTTCTCATTCATGATTATCGAATTTCTTTTACCTGGGTTCAATTATTTATCAGAGAAGTCTTTTGACTTGGTTGATCTGTTCAGGTGGCCTATACTATTCTATCTGATCATGATAACGCTTTTAACAGGTCTTTTGGCAGGGTTTTATCCTGCTTTTTTTATCAGCAGGATGAGTCCATCCACAATTTTAAGAGGATCAAAAGGTTCAAAGGGTGGCTCGGTATATTTGCGAAAATCATTGGTTGTTTTTCAATTTGCTATTTCTATCATGCTCATCACCGGAACACTTATGGTTCAAAGTCAATTGAAATTTTTACAAAACAAAGACCTGGGATTAAAAACCGAAAATCGTGCCGTTTTACGTATACAAAATCCTGATAACAGAGAAAGAATTAATACCCTCGAAAATATTGTAAAACAAAACCCCGATATTTTACAAACTACCAAAACGTTTTCGGTTCCGGGAAGGGGGTTTAATAAAAATGCAGTTTGGATTGAGTCAGATGATGGCATGAAAGAAGCAACAGTTACCACCAATTATGTTGATGAAAAATATTTTCAATTTTACGAAATAGAAATCGTACAGGGAAGAAATTTTGACGAAAACCTGCAGAGTGACGCTGAAACATCTGTTGTGATCAACCAATCCGCAGCCAAAACATTTGGATGGATAGAAAACCCTATAGGAAAAACCATTCAATGGCAGTTTGATTCTTTGGGGAATCCTACTTTAACACACAAAGTAATTGGTGTTGTAAAAGATCATAACCTTTTGAATCTGAATCATGAAGTTGAACCTATTATGTATATGATGGGGACAGAACCAAGTGTTTACCAAAACCTGATCGTGCAATATACACCCGGAACAGAAAACAAAACCCTTGAATTTTTAAAACAATCAGCTTACGAATTTGATCCGGAAAATTTCCCAAATATTACCCTGGCGAGCTCCGGATATCGTCAACAATTTGAAAATGAAGAAAAACTTAGCAGCATTTTCAGTGTGTTTGCTGTTGTTTGTATTCTTATATCATTCATAGGATTGTTTGGACTATCTTCATATATTACCGAACAAAGAAAACGCGAAATTGGCATAAGAAAAGTACTGGGATCAAGCGGATTAGCCATTTTAGGACTGTTCTACAGAGAGTTTACATTGCTCATTTTCATTTCTATACTCATTACCATACCCGTTACATGGGTTTTGCTCGACATGTGGTTAAATCAGTTTATCTATCGCATTGCTGTCATCCCACTTCCCTTTATTGTATCATCTGCCGTATCATTATTGATCGCTCTTGTTACGGTTAGCTATCACACCCTCAGAGCTGCGCGTGTCAATCCGGCGGATATAATCCGATCCGAATAAAACCTCCGAAATTTTTTTTGTGACAATAACCGATTGTTATTAATAATAATAATTGATTACCAATCCTTGAAAAGTTTAACTTTTTAGAGACAGGGATTCATCTGCAAAAAATATAAATGTACTTCTATAAATAACATACGTACAATAAGAGCTTGTTGATAAAAAATTTACCTGAGAATCAGACTAACCTGAGAAAATTTATGAGGTTCAAAACCTGATTTATGCTGTTTTTATTGATTTAAAACAATCCAAAATATTAATCTTATCAATATTTCTTTTTTTCGAATTTATTCTGTTAACAAATAGAATTTTAATCGCTATTTTCTTCTTTTTATTCTAATAAATAAAAACACTCGGAGACAATATCCTTTAAAATTTTATTTTCATTAAAACTGAAAGATACATCAAAGGCATCAAATTAAGTAAAATTACTGAATTATATTATAATTCTCTTTTTACCTTTGCGTTCGAAAATTATTAACAAAAGGAAATCTTCAAAAAATAAATTTATGTCCAAAATTTTACTAAACAAACAATTTATAAAAGTTTTTCAAAGATGGCAGCGAAACTTTGTTCCGAACATGTACATATTGTCATTTGATGTTTTTATAGTTTTTGCCGCCTACATACTTTCTTATATTATCCGATTGAATTTTGGTATTCAAACCATGAACACACAATCGGTCATTATCCAGTCTTTGGTAGTAACGCTTGTCTATTTCATGGGTTTCATGTTGTTTAAACCATTTAGCGGCATTATCAGGCATACCAGTTTTAATGATGCCATGCGGTTACTGCAAGCTACTTTTTTACCCTTTGCCATTATCCTTTCATCTGCACTGATGATGAGAATTTTTGGTATAGGAAAATCTTACCAATTGTCATTAGGTGTTTTTACCATCCATTTTTTACTTGTTTATTTTATCCTTTTGCAAGTAAGGATAGCAGTGAAGATAATGTTTTTGAGATTAACAGATTTCAAAAAAAACAATAGTAAAAGAGTAATAATTTTTGGAGCAGGAGATTCAGGGGTTTTAACTAAAAATGCCCTTTTACAAGATCCTGCAACCCATTATACAATAGTAGGATTTGCCGATGAAAATTTGAGTAAGATCGGAAAAAGAATTACGGATACAATGATCTATCCATTGGGAAAGGTACTTACCAGAAGCTTTATAGACCATTACAAAATTGATGTGATTATCATATCCATTCAAAATCTTAGTACTACTAAACAAAAAAAAGTTATTGAATCTGCTCTTAATCTTAATACAGAGGTTAAAGTGGTTCCATCTGTACAAAAATGGATTGATGGCAAATTAAGCCATGATCAGATCAGAAGTGCCAGCATAGACGATCTTCTTCAAAGAGAAACCATTAAAATGGAATTTGATAATGTTTTGAGAGAAATAAAAGGTAAAACTATAATGGTAACAGGTGCAGCAGGTAGCATTGGTTCGGGCATTGTAAAGCAGGTATTAACCTATCAACCGGCTAAACTTATTCTGCTGGATCAGGCGGAATCTGCAATCTACGATCTGCAATACGAAATAAACAATAATCCTCAATTAAAAGAATTTAAGCACCTTGTAGAATATAAAATTGCCAACATTAAAGACAGATTTCGCATGGATCATATATTTAATGATTGCAACCCCGATATTATCTATCATGCAGCTGCTTACAAACATGTACCGCTGATGGAGGAAAACCCATATGAAGCTGTACTGGTAAATGTATTTGGTACTAAAGCCCTGGCAGACCTTGCTATTAAATATAAGGTGAAAAAGTTTGTTATGGTTTCTACTGATAAAGCAGTAAATCCAACCAACATCATGGGTGCTACTAAAAGAATTGCTGAAATTTATACTCAGGCATCAGGAAATTATCATACACAATTTGTTACTACACGATTTGGAAATGTGCTCGATTCTAATGGTTCGGTCGTACCTTTGTTCAGAAAACAAATCAGTAAAGGGGGGCCTGTTACCATTACACATAAAGATATTAACCGCTTTTTTATGACTATACCCGAGGCTTGCAGCCTGGTACTCGAAGCAGGGGCTATGGGTAAGGGTGGCGAAATTTTTGTCTTTGATATGGGAAAACCTGTCAGAATTTATGATTTGGCAGTCAAAATGATCAAAATTGCCGGTTTTGTGCCAAATAAGGAGATCATGATCAAAGAAATAGGTTTAAGACCTGGCGAAAAACTTTATGAAGAAGTATTGAGCAATGAGGAAAATACCATTTTAACCCATCATCCTAAAATCATGAAAGCAAAAGTGAGACGCTATGATAAAAAACTTATTGATGCACAATTAGAAAAACTCGCCAATCTTATTCTCGAAAATAATGTCTTTACCCTGGTAGCAAAAATGAAAGAAATTGTTCCGGAATATATTAGTAACAACTCTGTTTATGATATATTGGACAATAAAAACTTAACCCTTGACAATCAACAATAGCTTTACCAGGTTGTGCCTCTTTTTGCTTGGCGTCAATATTTTTCCCGGAATCTTGTGGAAATAGGTTTGAAGACTTTTATTTTGAATCCATTGTAGAAAAAAGTTTTAAAAAACAATATTTTTTATCGTATCATAAACAAATATATGTACTTTTGTTGTATGGTTAGCGGTAAATATTTGTTGTAAATGAAAACCAAAAAAAACCTCCCTCATCCAATAGCGTATCGAAACATAGTGCTTATTCTGTTAAGCGGTATGATCAGTTCGTGCACTTACCTGCGTGAAACACCCTCTTACCGGGATGTTGAGTTAAATGCACAAGAAAATTCCTACAAAACAAACCTCCCGGAAGAAAAGCAGGATCAATATGAAATGTTTTCCCAAACATTGGGATATGATCTTACAGGCAGCGAAAATCCGGATTTATTATATGAAATAAGTGATTGGATTGGAACACCTTACAAATTTGGAGGTGATACCAGAATGGGAGCCGATTGTTCTGGCTTTACCAAAGAAATTTACAAAAATGTATATGGAGTTGATCTGGAACGCATAACCGTAAATATGGCAAAAAGCTCCAGAAAAATTAACAGGCATCAGCTGCAGGAAGGCGATCTTGTTTTTTTCAGGATCAACAAAAGAAAAATTTCTCATGTGGGTATTTACATCAGCAAAAACCGATTTGCACATGCTTCTTCCTCAAGGGGGGTTATTATCAGCGAACTCACCGACCCGTATTATATCAAAAGATTTGCTTTTGGTGGAAGAATTAAAAAGTAACGCTTTGCGGCATCTTTAAAAACTATCTTTTTTATAAATTGCGATAAATATTAATCAGGAAAATATCTTGACCTTCATTATAATAAATGCCTTATGGGTACAAGCATTCTTTCAAGATATTTTTGTAATTTGGGTCGCTTTTTCCATGAGGCAAGATCAAAGGGTTGGCAATCTTTCAGAGAACTACGAAAATGATTTACAAGCTGACGACTTAAACTTTTGTGTTGTCCGAAAAGACAGATTTCATGTTGATAACGAAAACTGCGATAATCAAAGTTAGCCGATCCGATTATAAAGTATTTTCTATCGCATAAAAATAATTTTGAATGCAGATTTTGCGGGGTGAAAAAATGAACTTTTACACCACTTTTTGCTAATTCTCCCATATATTTTCCCGATAATATGTCCAGAATGTGAACATCCGACTTTTTTGGGATAATAATATTTACTTTAACGCCCCTCGAGGATGCTTCAGTAAGTGCTTTGCGCAAATTGCTTCCGGGAAGAAAATAAGGTGTTTCAAGAAATATTTCCCTTTTGGCTTGCTTTATAATACTCAGAAACTTTTTTTGAACAGGTTGAAATGCCAGACTGGGCACATCTCTCAAAATCTCAAACTGTTTGTAAATAATTTTTTTGGTGTAGGTTGCCTTATCGTAAATATATTTGTTATATATTTTGAAATTCTCTTCAACAATAACTTTAAAACACCTGGCAATATCTCCTTTTATGCGAAATACTGATTCCCTCCAGCTAAGCGAATAATCATTGATATTCGCAGAACCGATATAAGTTAGTATGTCATCTATCACTATTATTTTCCTGTGATCACGACGATGACTTTTGGTAAACCCATCCCAACTAATTTTTATTTTTTTAAAAAATTTCACCTCCGCCCCCAGGTCTATTAACGGTTTGAAAAAATAGTAACTAGAAGAAGCCCCCCACGAATCAACCAATACTCTTACTTCTACTCCCTCTTCGCGTTTTTTAACCAATAAATCCCTGAATCTTACACCAATAGGATCATTTCTGAAGCGGTACATCTCTATGTAAATATATTTTACTGCAATTTTTATATCATTGAGAATTGCCGGATAATAAACCAATGAATCAGAATACAATTTTATTTTTAGTTCTTCGGAGTTGTTCATTGTTTAAAAAAAAATAAAATAAAGTATCTATAGAATAAAATTGACTTGACAAACGTAATTTATTTTTAAAAATAATCAAAGGAAATTTATCGGGTTGTTTTGTTTGAATTTATTTAATTTTATGCTTAAAAAATATACTTATTATGTTGATAATTGGCATTGCAGGAGGATCAGGATCAGGCAAATCAACGGTAGTAAAAAAAATCGTTAATCACCTTCCTGAAAATAGTGTTTCGGTTATTTATCAGGATTCTTATTATAAGGATAATGGTCATTTAAGCGCTGAAGAAAAAGCTGGAATAAACTTTGATCACCCTTCAGCAATCGAATTTAATCTGCTGGTAAAGCACCTTGATATGCTGAAAAATGGGGAAACGATACCAATGCCAATTTATTCCTATGTTACCTGTGCCCGTTCTAAAGACTTTATTCCTGTAAAACCAAAAGATGTAGTAATAGTAGAAGGGATTTTAATTATGTCGAACCCACGAATGCGGGAACGCATGGATATAAAAATTTTTGTTGATGCTGATGCCGACGATCGATTAATGAGAGTAATAAAAAGAGATATACAGGAAAGAGGCAGGTCGTTCCTTGAAGTGCTCGAACATTACGAAAAATTTGTAAAACCCATGCACCTTCAATTTATCGAACCCAGTAAAAGATATGCTGAGATCATTGTTCCACAAGGTGGAGAAAATCATGTGGCAATTAATATGATCACTTCAACCATAAAAATTATTCAACAAACCAAACAACTTATAAAATAAAGATGTTTTACCTTATTAACATAAATAATCAATTTGTAATTTTTAGATCTCTTTGAGAAAAACTATAAACCATGATACCTCTATACAATTTTCACAGTCATTCCCATCATTGCGATGGAAAAGAATCAATGGAAGAATATGTAAAATTTGCTATTGGTAATAAATTTAAAGCACTAGGTTTTTCGGCACACTCTCCCCTACCCTTCCCTAATGAATGGAGTCTTACCCCCGAATCTTTTAAAAAATATATCGCTGAAGCTAAAAACCTTATCCAGATATATGGAAATGATATAGACCTGTATCTGGGGCTTGAAATTGATTATATTCCAGGTCATTCCGATAATTTTCAAAACTTTATAGAAACAGTACCCCTGGATTATGCCATTGGTTCAGTGCACCTTGTCAGGCATAAAGAGAGTGGAAAAATTTGGTTTATTGACGGACCCGTTGAAGGATACATCAATGGCGTTAATGAAATATTTAACGGCGATTACAAAGAAGCAGTTACGGCCTATTACGATCAAAGTATCGAAATGATTGAAACCCAAAATTTTGATATCATTGGCCATATTGACAAAGTAAAAATGCACAACAAACAAAGGTGGTTTTCGACTTCCGAAAAGTGGTATACCGATCAGGTTGACAAAACCCTTGAAGCTGCAAAAAACAATAACCTTATTATTGAACTTAATACACGTGGACTCTACACCGGAAAAATTGATGAATATTTCCCTTCAAAAGATATACTGCATAAATGCCTGGAATTAGATATACCCATGATGGTTAACAGCGACGCACACCATCCATCTGAATTGTCCAAGCATTTTGAAGAAGCGCATCAACTGCTTAAAAATATTGGATTTAAAAAATTAAAAACTCCCTTTTTTGATTACGAATTGTAATTCCTGATTCAATTCATTTCTTTAACTTTGCAACTCTTTTTTACGGGTTTATTTATTGTTGCCTGGTTTAAAAGGGGGCGTTGCTATGTATTTAAAAATAACAGAAAATTATACTATCCCTATTGATCATCGTGCACCTCAGTTATCAGCAAAACCAAAACATTTCAAAAACATCTAACAATGAGTGATGCTATAAAACATGAATGTGGTATTGTTCTTCTCAGACTATTAAAACCACTTGAATATTATCTGGCAAAATACGGAACTGCATTTTATGGAACCGATAAAATGTATCTTTTGATGGAAAAACAACATAACAGAGGGCAGGATGGAGCCGGGGTGGGTTGTATAAAGTTTGATATGGAACCAGGTGTCAAATATGTAAATCGTTTGAGAAGCAACAAAACCAATCCTATCAAAGATATCTTTAATCAAATAACAAATAAAATTGCTGCCATTCATGAAAAATATCCTGACAGATTAAGGGATATTCAATGGATCAAACATCATATTGATCTCACAGGAGAATTATTTCTGGGCCATCTCAGGTATGGAACTTTTGGAAAAAATTCTCCAGAATTTACTCATCCTCTAATTCGCGGAAACAACTGGATGTCGAAAAATCTGATGATTGCCGGTAATTTTAATCTTACAAATGTAGATGAACTTTTCGAAAATCTTATCAATATAGGGCAACATCCTAACAGAACATCTGATACATTTACAATTCTCGAAAAGTTAGGCCATTATCTCGATACCGAAAACGATCATCTTTATCATCATTTCAAAGAAAAAGGATTCTCAAAAAAAGAAATATCTCAACTCATTGCTCAAAAAATGAATATCCTCAACGTTTTGAGTAAGGCATCTAAAAACTGGGATGGAGGATATGTTATTGGTGGTTTGGTTGGACACGGTGATGGATTCATTATGCGTGACCCCAATGGTATAAGACCTGCTTATTATTATCACAACGACGAAATTGTTGTAGCAACATCGGAAAGACCTGTTATACAAACCACTTTTAATGTTTTCATTGAAGAGATTCAGGAACTTAAACCCGGTAATGCACTCATTGTAAAAAAAGATGGAAGAGTTGATGAATTGGAGTTTAAAAAACCCTTAAATAAAACCTCCTGCTCCTTCGAAAGAATCTATTTTTCAAGAGGTACCGATGCCGAAATATATAAAGAACGGAAAAATCTGGGTAAAAAACTGGTTCCGCATATCCTCAAAACTATTAATTACGATCTTACCAATACCGTTTTTTCTTATATACCCAATACCGCATTGGCTGCTTACAAAGGTTTGGTTGAAGAATTACATGATTTTTGCGATCATCTCCGGAAAGATAAAATTCTGCAACTTAAAGGAAATCTTACAGAAAAAGACCTCGATGAAATATTTGCTATCAAACCCAGAATTGATCAAATTGCTGTAAAAGATGCCAAACTCAGAACCTTCATTACTGAAGATAATTCCCGCGACGACCTTGTTACGCACGTATATGATGTTACCTATGGTGTTGTAAAGGAATTTAAAGACAACCTGGTTGTTATTGATGATTCTATTGTCAGAGGTACTACATTGAAACAAAGTATTATCAGAATATTAGACCGTTTGGGCCCTAAAAAAATCATTATCGTTTCTTCGGCGCCACAAATCAGGTACCCGGATTGCTATGGAATTGATATGGCAAAACTTTCTGAATTTATCGCATTTAAAGCCACCATCGAACTCCTGAAAGATACCCGGCAGGAAAATATTATCAATGATGTTTATAAGAAATGTAAGAAAAGTGAAAATGTGAAAGATCAGCAAATAGTCAATCATGTAAAAGAAATTTATAAACCCTTTACAAGTGAACAAATTTCCGAAAAAATTGCTGACCTTTTGCATTCACAACATGTGAATGCTGATATAGAAATCGTTTACCAAACTATTGATGATCTGCATGCTGCTATACCCAATCATAAAGGCGACTGGTATTTTACCGGCAACTATCCCACTACCGGAGGGATAAGGGTAGCAAACAGATCTTTTATCAATTACATTGAAGGGAAAAATGAACGTGCTTATTAATTTGGGCTTACACAAAAAATTTATTTTTTTTACTGAAAAAATCAAATGCATCTTTTGATGTTATTATTGACAATTATATGAGCGATAATCCCCTTGATTATCAGTTATACTAAAGCGATTATATTGATAATAAATTGTTTGTTCGAAGTAACATAAATTTCCATCGTAGCAATAAAACTTAGTTTGAAGGGATAAAATACTCATCGCCCACCAAGGATAAGATATAATAATGATGAACCGAGCTATGACAATAATATTGACACACACGCGGATGATTGGATTTCGTGACATGGCAAACATACAAAACAGTATTTTGGCGAGCTCCATCTGACCTATTTAATC